>NZ_JAELTV010000179.1 GCF_016429005.1 Pedobacter sp. ASV19 | reverse complement strand
CCCCCCCCCCCCCCCCCCCCCCCCCCCCCCCCCCCCCCCCCCCCCCCCCCCCCCCCCCCCCCCCACTTTCAATGCCCCGCCGACCACCGAGAACTACACCGGCTAACGTTCGTCGGCAGCGTCAGATGTGTATAAGAGACACCCAGAGACGTATTTAGCTGCTGAAACTATTGCATCATAGCTGCCTTGCATAGGATCTCCCACTTTGTAATAAATATCAGGAGTAAACACCAAATATCCCTGGCTTACGTAGGTAGGAATATTAATATTGCAGCCGTTACACAAAATTTCAGGTTGCAGATAGGCATTTAATCCATTGCTTTTACGTTGGTAATAATGAAAGATGACCGGATACTTTTTATGCGGATCAAAATTTTCTGGCTTATATAAAATACCCTGTAATTTCCTCCCGTCTAAAGATTTCCAGGTATGCAGTTCGGTGGTATACCAATTATATGTCTTCTGTGGCTGCTGGTCACTTAGCCGTGTAAAAGTTTTAAAATCTTTGGTACTAAAATAGTTCGGAGCTTCTTTAGCACTCATCCGTCTGACAACATACATCTCTGATTTCGTTGCCTTCAATGGATTAAATTTCACACCGTCTGGAAGATAACCAGTATTTTTAAGATCTATGACATAAGGCCCCATAAATAGCTTTGTCGGATCTTCCGGTTTGTTTAACCTAATGCTAAAGTATCCATTGTCCTTATTGTTTAAATTGAAAGCATTTAAAAGAATACAGGCATTTCTATCAATCCCATCTTTGCCGTATTCATCAAATGCGAAGTGAAAAATGACTCCATTCTTTTTTCCATACTCATTGGTTACATTTATGGGCTTTTGTTTATTTAGAGGGTCTATTTTCCATACATCATATTGATCATAGATCAATACTGCTTCGTCATTCTTTAGCCATACAGCCTCATATAAACCCCGTGGAAAGCTTTCACACGTGGGTCCGTTATACCATTCTAGATCAATCCAGGCTGCATCAATTCCTTTTGTTAAATTCCGGATAGTGCCTGTTGCGATCTCATAGCTAAAATAATTTCCTTCTTTAGCATCAAAATAAAGCAGATATTTTCCAGAAGACGACATCTTTACCTGGCGATTTCCCATCAGGAAATTTAAATCCTTTACCTCACCTGTTCTGGTGTTAATCAATTTATTTGTAACGTTTCTGGCGATACTCCATGGTTCGCCCAAACGGGATTCGTTTCTCATAAGACATATAGTATCCGGTGCATCTTTAGCCGTCGGATAAGAGATACTTCCTGGCAGGTTAAAGAACTTATAGTTCTCAAGATCAATAACTGCGGAATAATCAGCCCAACCGTCATCCCTCGGCTCCGATTGTAACTTTATATCTTTATAACTCCAGATTTCCATCGCTCCTTTAACAGGCTTAGACTTGTTTACTTTTTTTAAAGACAAAAACAATCTTTTTCCGTCTTTACTGAATCGATCAATACCTGTCAAATCAAGCCCATTATCTATTTGAAGAGAAACACATTTAGCTTTCTTAAAACCTGGCCGGTATAACCAAATTGAATCACCTTGCCGAAATACCACTTGCTGATGTCTGGTATCCAGGAGCAGGCCTTCGGAATTTTTGCCTGTCCATATTTCCTCCTCCTTTCCGCTTTTAACATCAACCCAGTACAGGGACTTCAAGTCGCTATCTCCTTCCCTATTTTTCCATAGCAGCAGAGTGTTTCCATCCTCACTAAACTCATAAGTGTCTACATTTGAGTAACTCAACTGCTGATCCGTCCCGATATTCTTTAATAGGAGCGTTTTTGGATTACCGGCCTTAAAATAACAGATCCACTGGCTACCCTTATATTTTTTTAATGTCCATGAAGAAATACCATAATCATATTTCACCTGATTAGTACCCAGGGTAAGTCGAACTAAGGTATCCTTTCCGGTAGTATAGAAAAAATATTTACTGTCATCCGCTATATCATTGTATCCAATTTCTTTGAAATCCTTTTTCCATAATCCATTAGTGGATTGCAAAATCACTTTCCAACTCCCTTTCGGTGAATCATTTACACTATATACAACATATTTACCATCATGGCTTAAACTTGGCGGGGTTAAAGAGGGCCATGTCTGATCTGTATCTGGTCCTATAACCTTTTTCTGTCCAAATGCTGAACTGATATAGAACAGCAGTATCATACTTAAAATAATTTTCATCGTTTAAATTTTGCTTTTCATTTGTGATGAAGCAATCAGATTTATTTTTCACTAGCATTTATTTTCCTTTTTGTGTTCAAGAGTTCACAAATTCGGTTCATACACTTTGTTGTTGGAAAAATTCTGATTGTTTCATAATCTTATTATCAATAACCTGGTACCTGCACCAAATTTGGGTCAGCCTTAAGTTCATCCAATGGGATTGGGTAATATTGCTGAAATGTCTTCCACACAGCACCACCACTCTTTTGAGGTGTAACGATTTGCATGACCTCGTTGATCCTATCTGTTCTTTTCAGATCCAGCCACCGATGCCCCCATTCAGCAAAGAACTCAATTCTTCTTTCTTTTAAAATGAGATCTAATAGATGTTCCATATCTGGATTTGGATCAGTTGTTTCTATCAAAGGCAGACCTGCCCTTTCCCGGATGACATCCACGTCAGAAATAGCCCCGCTGATATTACCTAAATGTGCTCGCGCTTCGGCTCGTATGAGCACCTGTTCCGCTAAACGCAGCACAGTACTGTATTCAAGGATGGGGTAGCTCACCTCTAGTGATAAAGTAACTTTATATTTATAAGGGTAATCATAGATTAGGCCATTAGCACTCACATGGCCAGTCCATTCTGATTTCCTTTTGTCACCCAGTTCAAAATCATCCATTACCCTTTTACTTAAATAAACAGGCCGCGTATAGCCAGGTCCTGATGGCGGAAGTACAAATGTATTTGCTTCAGCAGTATTTATCCCCTTATCAACCGGCTGGAGTTGCCAGATGGCTTCTTTGTTATTCTTTAAAAATACCTGGTCAATTGAAACAATATGAAATTGGGTTGTATTGGATAAAATTTTCGTTGACTCCAGTTCCGCATTTGTCCAGTCCTTAAGGTACAGATAAGTTCTTGCCAACAAAGCTGTGGCTCCCCATTTAGTTGGCCGAACCCGCTCTTCCAAATTACCCGAATAGGGTGTAATTCCATCCCCCCCTAAATACTGAGAACTCAGGAGATTTTGGGCTTCTTTCAGATCAGACACCATCTGCTGATAAACCAAAGCCTTATCCGTCTTTTTAGCTAAGGAATTTATGGCGTAATCCGTAGTCAAAACAAGCGGCACATCACCATAAAGATTAACCAGATAAAAATAATAGAAGGCCCGCATAAACTTCATTTCTCCAAGCAACTGCTTCTTTAAAGACGGATTTATTCCGGTTGAAGCATTAAGTCCTTCTATAGCTGAATTGATAACAAATAACCGTTGATACGAACTCATCCAGTAGTTAATAAATCCACTATTATTATTATTTAACTTGTTCTGGTAATAGACACTGAAGGTTAAATTTCCAGCTAAAGGAAAATATTCCAGTTCATCTGCTGATAAGCCCCCTATGCAGGATAAGTCACCAGGCCCACCCAGTCCGAACCCGCTCAATTGTGCGTATAATGAAGTCACGGCTCCTAATGCAGTCGCATCAGTATTATAAACATCTTTCGAGCTCAAACTTGTTTCAGGGCCTTCAATATCAATCAGTTTTTTACAACTGGCACTGAAAATACCTTGTAATAACAAAAGTACCATTAAACAATTTTTACTTTTCATATCTCATCATATTAGATCTGTTTTTATAAATTTATTTTAGCCCCTATAGTAATCACCCTTAAAGGCGGCAATGAGGTCGATTTAGTTTCCGGATCTAATCCGCTATAACCAGTAATTGTCCATAGGTTCTGTCCCTGAACAAATACACTGAAACGTTGTAAATGCATTTTTTTTGACCAATGCTCAGGCAAAGCATAAGAAAGTGACACATTTTTCAAACGTATATAAGACGCATCTATTAGGGAAGCATCGCTTTGATTAAAATATCGTAAGGATTGGTCAAGGGCATAGCCACTAGTAAATCTCTGTACTGAGGCCACATCACCTGGCTTTTGCCATCGGTTCAATAAAGAAACCAGTTGATTTCCTTGCCCATAACTAAAACCACCGGCAACAACTTCAGAGGAGTAGCTTTGAGCAATTTGTTTTACAAAAGAGAACAAGAAATCCAGTTGAAAATTCTTAAAGCTTAACGTATTCTGAAAGCCACCGTAAAATTTTGTTGCTGCGTCAATTAAAATTGTTCTATCCACTGGATCATTTGGAGAAATAGTAGGGTTGCCATTTTTATCTGCAAATTGATATTGTCCGGTTGCAGGATCCACCCCTAAATAATGATAATAATACCCGGCAAACAGTGATTTACCAATGAATAATGTGGAAGCTGCAGAGGATTTAAGGATATCAGGATAATCCACTAGTAGCGTTTTAGGTATTGTTAGATTCATACTACTGGACCAGTTCAGACTACCCAGGGAAATATGAGTACCCGACAAGGTTAACTCCCATCCCGAATTTCTGATCTTGTAAGCTTGGTTTTTTGTTATAAAACCAAAGCCGGTAATGTAAGGAAGAACATATTGAGCCAACTGATTTGAGGAATGATTTCTGTAATAATTTGCGTTAAACAGAACCTTGTCTTGAAAGAAACCCAGGTCCAGACCGATCTGCAGTTTCCTGGTTTCCTCCCATTGCAAATTAGGGTTGGTTAGGCCATTAGGTAAATAAACCGGGATTCCCTGGTAGGCAATATCCTGGGGAATCGGGTTATATAAACTTAAAAACTGATAATCACCGATCTGATCACTTCCGGTAGTACCATAACTTCCCCTCAGCTTTCCAAAACTTAATACAGGATTATTTTGAAGGAAATCCTCCTTTGAAAAAATCCAGGCACCGCCGACGGCACCGAAATTATGAAACTGATTCGCCGGACCAAAACGCGAACTGCCATCTCTTCGTGCGGTTAAATTCAAAATATACTTATCCTGCCAGTTATAGTTAATCCGACCAAACAAAGCATTATACCTATATTTAGAACTGAAAGTAGATCTAACTTTGACTGTAGGGGCAGAAAGCAGGTCATCCATCACCAGATCATTACTAAAACCACCTCCCACTATCTGAGTTGCTTTTCCTTGATTTTGTGTCAAAGTAGCTCCTAACAAGAGCTCTAATATTCCCTGGCTCACCTTTTTGTTATAAGTCAACTGGGGCTCAACGATCCAGGAATTACTGTTTCTGTTGCCAAAGATTGTTGATCGAGATTCACCTTGAATAAGGTCCGGGGGTGAAAGTCCTAAAAAAGACTTACTTGTAGAGATCGAAGAAAGGCTATTGTATCCAAAGTTACTTTTAAACTCCAGATCTTTCAACAACTTGTAGCTGATCACCATATTAGTGGTAAGGTTGGTGGCCTTATCCAGGAATTTGTTTATTACATACCCTATAGTGTTAGCAAAAAAAGTACTGTTTCCTAAAGCATCCGGTGCCCAGTTGACACCTCCAGCCTGGTTATATAGTGCTGGTGAAACAGGGGCTAATCTTAACGCATCCTTCGTAAAATCATAATTTGGCATTTGATTATGATCATATAAATAACTGCCTGAAAACTGAATATTAAATCTTTGATTCGATGTCGTATTTCCAATATTAAAATGCAAAGAACCTTTTTGGTCCGCAAATGTGTGCGGAAAAACAGTGGTCTCCCTATGATAACCGGCACCTATTAAAAAGGTGGTCAGGTTACTTCCGCCTGAAACCGAGGCATTCATATCCTGATAACCAGCTGTACCTCCGATCAGTTCCTTCTGCCAATCTGCATTGCGTGAGCCATCCCAGTTTCCGTTCAGGTCATTATCCCCGAAATTCCCAGGTGCAGGTGTCAATATGCCATCATTCTTTAAAGCTTCTCTTCTCATTTCCAAATACTGTACATTATTCATCAGCTCTACTTTATGTGGCACCTTTGCCCAGCCTGACTGAAGGTTAAAGTTTACCCGGGTATCGCCGGCTTTGCCTTTTTTTGTCGTAATCAGTATTGCCCCACTCGCTCCCCTTGAACCATAAATCGCTGTCGCTGCTGCATCTTTCAATACATCTATACTTTCAATATCTGCCGGATTGATTAAACTTAAAGGATTACCCACAGTCGAAGCATCATTTAGTCCGTTTCCAGTAGATGCTCCAGAACTACCTAAAATTGGGTTTCCTCCAGGCATGGACTGGGAAGAATAAGGAACGCCATCAATCACATATAAAGGATCACTCCCATAAATATAACTATTCTGCCCCTGTATCCTCACTTTCACTCCTGTCCCAGCAAATCCAGTCGCCTGTTCTATAAACAAGCCCGGCACCCTGCCCTGCAACGCCAATAGCGGATTATTCACTGGTTGCTTTTCTATCACATCTGCTTTGATCGTGGTCACATTTCCTGTACTCAACCTTTGCGTAGTCGTACCATAAGCAATCACCTGGATCTCATCCAGCTTCGACAAACTTTGCTCCAGCACCACATTCCCCATGTTCGCCGAAGCATTGACTTCCTTTGGCAAATACCCGATAAAACTCACCACAAGCATAGCTCCCTCTTCCACTCCTCTTAAAAAGAACCTTCCGTCCTTATCTGTACTCACCCCCTTCCCTGTCTTTTTTACCTTCACACTCGCGCCGGGGAGCGGACGATTCTCCGAATCCACCACACGCCCAGAAGCGTCAATGCTATTAAGGGTGGCAACCACCCTCTCCAGAAAGGTTTTTTCTTTCAGTTGCACAAATACCGTCTTATCTACAATCTTATAAGAAAGTGGCAAGCCTTTTAAACACGCTTCTAAAGCTTCGTCTATATCTGCATCTTTTAATCTGACGCTGATCTTTGCTTGTTTCAGATCATAATCTTTAGAAAAAAAGACATAACCTGTCTGCATCTTTATGTTTTCCAATACTTCTTTCAATGAAGTATTGTTTTTATCTATATTAATCTTCTGACCATATCCTGCTGCGCTCACCTGCATAAGGAAACCGATCAAGAGTACTATGATTAATTTCATAATCAATAGAATTTTAGGAGGTAGCCACTTAAAGGGCATACCTAGGTTAAAAGCATTTAAATTCATACTTTTACTTGGGTTTTAGTTAACACATAAACGAATCGCAATTTTGTTTATCCCTGCCTTTGGCTGGGAATGGGTCAGCTTAAACCTATGCCGGTTATCGTGGTCGCACACTTTACCGGCTTCTTTGTTTAAAATTGACCCTGGTTAATTAACCCGGATGTTTAGTTCTTCTGTTCATTTTGGTTGGTTTTGTCGGTTAGTATATAGTTGATAACATAGGTTGGTTCTAATGGGTAATGATGATCTTTTTGCCTTCTATTTTAAACTTTACGCCTGTAAAGCCTATACCATCCAGCACTTTAGAAGCAGTCATATTGCGGTAAACCTCTCCCGTAAAGGTACCTGCAGGTATCTGAGCGGGGTATACAATCTCCACATCGTACCACCGCGCAATTTGCCGCATTACAGTAGGCAGATCCGCGTTTTCAAAACGGAACAAGCCATTTTTCCAGGCAACAGCCTCCTCAAGATCCGCAGGAACTACTTTAATCCTGCCTCCAGCAAGGACAGACTCCTGGCCGGGTTTGAGCACTACCTCATCTCGACCCTTCGCGTCATCTCGACGATAGGAGAGATCTCTCGTCGCTGCGCTTCCCTCGAGATGACGAACGGCGACACTACCCTCAAGCAGTGTTGTTTTGGTATTCGGTTCATCCGCATAACTGTTGATGTTAAAGTGAGTTCCCAACACTTCCACATCCTGTTTAAGAGTTTTAACATGAAAAGGATGGCTTTTATCCTTAGCAATCTCGAAATAGGCTTCGCCGCTTAAAGTAACCTCCCGTTGCCCACGCCCAATAAAGGAAACCGGATAAATCAATTTAGAGGCGGCATTAAGCCATACTTTAGATCCGTCAGGGAGCCGGACCTGATACTGACCTCCTTTCGGAGTTTCGATTGTGTTCATCGTCGTCATCTCGACCCCAGGGAGAGATCTGCCGCTTACAGATCCCTCAGTCGTGCCTCCTTCGGGATGACGAGTGGTATATATCACTTTCCCATCAGCAGTTTTTGTAATTTCTACACCCGCCTCTTTAGCAATGGCGCCGTTGGCCGCATCAGTTAAGGATACACGTTTACCATTGGATAAAATCAGATAAGCTTTATTAGAGCCTGGGTTAAGATCGTTTACCAGGTCTCTCGTCGCTGCGCTTCCCTCGAGATGACGAAGTGTGTTAGTATAATAGTTATAAAAGAAAACACCCAATCCCACAACCAAAAGAACAGCAGCAGCCGCAGCAATCCGAGACCATAACTTAACCGTTCTGCTCCTTCCAGCCTTTCCTTTAACCTCATCCGGCAACCCAGCCCACATTTCCGCCCCAATCTGATCAAAGTCAGACTCCGAAAGCCCAGAAGCCTCATCAATAGCAAATTGGCTATACCAATCCTCCACCAACTCCCGCTCCCCATCCGAACACAAGCCCGAATTATATTTTAAGATCAATGCTTTAGCTTCTTCTTTTGTCATAACATAACGAGTTTTTATCTCCCCCAATTAATACCATAAAGAACAACTCAGGCCAAAGGGGTACAAGGATTAAAAATATTTTTTATTTTTTTTCGAACCAGCAACCAAACCGCCTCATTCAATACAATATCACCAATTATTATTTCTTTAAATTAAATATAATGATTTTTCAGGTTAAAATTTTTTATTTAAAAATACTACATCTACATTAGCCCCAACAACCAGCAATAACCAATGGGAAAAATCAAAAAAACGGGAGAAAAAGCATCAAACGAAAGTCAACAGGGCAACAAATACGATAAAATCCTGAAGGAGCACCTTGAAATCACACTACCAACAGTGATCAAAGACATCCTGGGGCTGAACCTCTCTGTGACTGAAGAAATACCAGACGACATCCAACACACCAAAGAAAGAAAAGCAGATGCATTAAAAAAAGTAACAGATACAAACGGAAACAAGTATGTTCTTCACCTGGAATTTCAAGTTCCCAATGAAAATGAAATGGTCTACCGCATGGCAGAATACAACATCATGCTCATGCGCAAATACGAAATGCCCATAAAACAATTTGTCATCTTCCTCAAAAAGAACAAACCAACAATGGCAACCTCCATAGATGCCGAAAACCTTAAATACAATTACAACCTTATACGCATCTCAGAAATTGACTACAAGCTATTCTTAAGATCAGAAAACCCGGAAATAAAAATGCTGGGCATACTCGGCGATTTCGGCCAGGACGACAAGGATAAAGCCATACAAGCCATTATAGATCAAGTACAAGAAAAATCAAAAAGTGATTTCGCCAAAAAAAGATATTTCCAGCAATTGCGTATATTCGTACAATTGCGAACCAGTATTGAACAACAATTTGAACAAGCTATGCAATCAGTAAGCACATTTTTTAAAGAAGAAAAAGATTTCCTTTATAAAAAGGGAGAACAAAAAGGGATAGAAAAAGGAATAGAACAAGGGTTAGAAAAAGGGATAGAACAGGGAATAGAAAAAGCACAAGCCAAAGCCCTTGAAGAGAAAAAGGAAATAGCCCGGAATTTTAAAAACCTTGGAGTGCCTATTGCGGATATTGCAAAAGGAATCGGGCTATCCGAAGAAGAAATTGAAGCCCTATAGCTTCAACCAAAATACAACAATGCCCTTGGAGACAAAACCCAAGGGCATTGTTATTTATAAAATCAAAATTTTTGGGAGTGTAACGTGAACTGTGTCAGTTTCAAAATTAACGCCTCTCAGAAGCCTCTATTCTCCTGAAGAATTCTGTCACCAAATTTAATATAAAGCTGTGAAAATGCCAGTCCCCAGTTATGGATTGG
>NZ_JAELTV010000178.1 GCF_016429005.1 Pedobacter sp. ASV19 | reverse complement strand
CCCCCCCCCCCCCCCCCCCCCCCCCCCCCCCCCCCCCCCCCCCCCCCCCCCCCCCCCCCCATCCACCCCCCCCCCCCCACCCCCCCCCCCCCCCCACCCCCTACCCCCTCTCCCCCTCTAAAAAAATTTTTTTACGTTCGTCGGCAGCGTCAGATGTGTATAAGAGACAGGCCTATTATATTGGCCCTAACGGAACTAAAGGCCGGTATCTTGGAAATAAGATCAGCTGTACCAATTGCCATCAGGAGGCGGGCACTAAACTGTTCTCTTTTAACCTGATGAAATCGCATGACGATTATCCACAGTACAGGGCCAGGGAGGGGAAAATACTTACATTGGCAGAAAGGATAAACAACTGTGTGATGCGACCACAAAATGGTGTAAAACCGCTTCCTTTAGATGGAGAAGAAATGGTAGCATTTTTGTCTTATCTGAAATGGATCAATTCGTTTGCTCCTAAAGGCGAAGAAGTGTTTAACGGTCAGAAAAATAAAGCAGTAGATTTACCTGCGGTAGCGGCCAATCCAGAAAAAGGGGCGTTGTTGTATCAAGCCAATTGTGCACGGTGTCATGGAAAGGATGGGGCAGGGGTTCTTACAACAGATCAGTATGCTTATCGTTATCCACCTTTATGGGGCGCTCAAAGCTACCAGCCAGGATCCAGTATGCACCGGGTAATTAAACAGGCACAATGGTTGAAAGCTAATATGCCTTACGATAAGGCGACAGCTGATGCTCCGGTATTGACCGATGCAGAAGCCCTGGATATCGCCGCATTTGTCAATTCAGATAAAATACATCAGAGACCAAATCCTAAAACTTTCGACTATCCACATCCGGAAGAAAAAGCAATTGATTATGCACATGCACCGTTTGTTGATCCATTTACCGAAGAACAGCATAGGATCGGACCATGGCAGCCTATTATAGATTATCTGAAGAGTAAAGGATATACCGCAACTTACTAAATCTCTCCCGTTTTCCCTCATTTTATGGAGTTAGAACTTCCTTTATTTATTTTGTTGTTGAATTGATTTATGGGGGAAAATATGTTTACTGGGCTCTCTGAATCTTGCAGATTCTGAGGTTCGCCTCAGTAAAACATATTTTCTTGGGTGCAGCCACATTTACGAAAGACGATCTTTGAGAAACTATATAATATAGCGGATTATACGAAACCGACTAAAAGGAGCTCAACGAGACCATTAAAATCCCGCCTCCTTGTTGCTTTCGTTATACCTTCGCTCTGTATTGGTTGTTCGATGATTCGGCCTTTTAGCGCTGATTGTTCGACAAAAGTACCTGTTTGCCTATGTTACGGCGGAGAAGTGGCGGAGAAGGGGCGAACCAAGACGAAGCCAAGATAACGCTTTGGGGCTGCTTCTGCATAGGTTTTGTCGTTTTATAATCCGGTTAAAAATGGGCATCGTTATTTTATAATCCTGAATTGGCTTAACGTTCGGATTTGAGATATTTATGGCTACCAAGAGGGTAAGCCTGAACCATCTGAGAAAAGGAGATCACCCCAAGGAGAGGCAAATGAACTTTGCTACTGAAATTGGAGATCAGGAACCGAGCCATATTAATGAAATCATCAAAATTGAGGTGTTGAAGGAAATTTATCTGGCCATTCAAAACTTAACGGAGCAGTGTAGTAAAATTGTTTCGATGAGCTATATTGAGGGCTTCAAAAATGAGGAGATTGCAGAGAAGATGGGGCTTTCTGTTCAAACAATTAAACTAACCGGCACAAGTGACCCTACTTTTTTTATCCGTTTCTCCAGGCATCGGAGCTACCTCATATTTGCCATTCCATTCTTTGATGCTTTCTAAAATTGGCAAGAAAGCTAAGCCTTTCTCAGATAATTTATATTCTACCCTCGGCGGCAGTTCCTTATAGGCCAATCTTTCCAGCAATCCATCTTCTTCCAACTCTTTGAGTTGTTCGGCCAGTACTTTTCTTGAAATGAGCGGTATGATGGAATCCAACTGCCCAAAACGAACGGTACGGGTGCCGATCACATTGATGATGATTGGTTTCCATTTATTACCAATCGTGCCGATCGCTCTCGTAAAGGAGCAATTGGAAGCACAAAATCTATCGTCTCTCATATTTTTAAAATTTGTAGTTACCCAATGGTAACCAGAATAAACTATTTTAGTTACAAAAATAAACTATTGATAGTAACTTTGAGAAACAAATTTAAAATATTTAAAAATGGATAGATTAAAAAATAAAGTAGCCGTGATTACGGGCGGTAATAGCGGCATTGGATTGGGTATTGCTCTGGAGTTCAGGAATGAAGGTGCTCAGGGAGCTATTGTGGGCAGAAATTCGGAAACCTTAGCCAGTTCGGTGGCTCAACTTGGGGATAATTTTATAGCCATCAATGCTGATGTGACTAACCTTACCGACCTGGAAAGCGTATTTAAAGATACCGCAGAAAAATTTGGTAAGATAGATGTCATTGTAGCCAATGCGGGTGCCGGAGTGGTAGGAACGGTGGCGACTTTTGACGAAGCTGCGTTTGACCAGGCCATGAACCTCAACCTGAAAAGTGTTTACTTCACGGTTCAAAAAGCATTGCCCTATATGAATGACGGTGGTTCGATCATTCTGATCGGGTCAAATGCGGCACACCGGGCCTATGCGAATTTTACGCTTTATGGCGCTGCAAAAGCGGCCGTAATCTATTTGGCCAAAGGATTTTCAAGCGACCTTTTAAATCGGAAGATCAGGGCAAATGTGATTACACCGGGCACCACCGATACACCAGCATTTGACAAGTTTGTACCGGCAGAACAAATGGAAGCGGTAAAAAAACACTTTGCAGATCAAATGCCGATAGGCCGGATCGGGCAACCGGCTGACATTGGTAAAACAGCGGTTTTCCTGGCCTCTGATGATTCTTCGTTTATGTTGGGTGCCGAACTCCTGGTGGATGGCGGCATGACCTATTTATCAAAATAGTTCTCAAAATGAATAAATTCAAATCCTTGTTTCTTCCGGAAGCAGGGATTTTGTTGCTTCAGATAAACTTCAATAAAAAAATATTTTCATATCCTTTGGTACTTTTGGATTTGGCATGGTAACACTGGAAATCATATTTTCTTGCGTGCAGACCGGGGAGGGTGGTGAGTTGATTTGTTTATTAACCATAGCATAAGGCTGGTTTGTCAGAAAGTATTGGTCGTCCCTCAGGAACTGATCGGTACGGTATATCACCCGCTTTATATTTTAACTGGTATTGTCTTTGAAATTCTCTTGGAGATACGCCAATCAGTTCTTTGAACTGTTTATTAAAGTTAGAACTATTATTATAGCCACAGAGATAAGCTATTTCGGATATATTATGTTTATCTTCCAGCAGTAGTTTTGCAGCATGACCAATTCTTACTTCTTTTATAAATTCCAATAAAGTCCGTGTGGTCTTTTTCTTGAAGAAACGACAAAATGCTGCAGGGGCCATCGGCAAAATATTCGCAATAGCGGGCAAGGAAATATTCTTGCTGAAATTCTGGAACACATAATCATATACTTTGCTGATTTTTTGTCCTTCATCTGCATTCTCAATGATGTTGAAATAGGAGGAAGACAATACTTGTTTTGTATTGGATTGTGCCAGAATATCTAACAACTGTAACATGAGCCCTGTTCTTGTCATGCCTTTTGCCAGAAGCATTTCCTTAACCACCTTTTTTGCCTTTGCAAGGGTTGGACCTGAAAATGAAATCCCTTTGGAAGCTTTATTAAAGAGATCATTCAATGGTTTTGCTTCGGGGCTTTCCAGTATTTGTTTGCCTAAAAAATCTGGGAAAAAATGAATTGAGATTGCCTGTGATGGAGCTTTTGGGTCTAGTTTTTTATCGTATTGCGAGCAATGGGGCAGGTAGCTTCCCAGAAGCAGGAGTTGAGTTCCTTTAAAGTCCAGAATATTATCTCCAATAAAATGTTTGCCACCGTAATTTTCAAGTAAGGCGATTTCAAAATACTTGTGAGATTTTAGAGAATTACAATCCTTGTTTTCCAATAGTTCAGACTGGATGTTAAAGGGCTGGTCTGGTGGAAAGAGGAAATTTTCGTAAATGCACTGCATAATTGGGTGTGTATTGAAAGAAGACAAGAATTAAGTGTTAGCCTGGAATTAATCAGGCTAACACTTGGTTTGAACACTTTTAATGTAAGTTGGTGCAGATGGTCTTTATTGTAAAGGATCAAAGGTTCCGCCCCAATTGTTATTTTGCAACAATTTTGCATTTCTGTCCAAGCGGGATTTAGGAATGCCGTAGATATAGTATTGATCTTTAATAGCAATATCTGCCTTTTCAGTAGCTATAACGGTGATGAGGAATTTGTTATACACTTGATTGATGTCGGCCATAGGTTGTACGTCTTTTTCACCTGGTTTCAGCAAATAGGCCAGTCCATGCCGTTGGCGAAGGTCGCGCAGATATCCAAACATTTTCCAGCGTCTAAGATCATCCCATCTTTTATTTTCAAAGCAAAATTCAACAAAGCGTTCATTCTTATAGGCCGTTCTGATACCATCCTGTGCAACAGCAGTGATGCCGTAATTACCTCCGGCACCAGGTTGGATATTTGCCCTTGCACGGATTTTATACAATACACTTAATGCTTCATTCGATTTGTTAAGTTCGTTTGCACATTCGCCGTAATTCATTAACACCTCTGCAAATCTTATTTCCGGCCAGTCAAGCCCTGCATGTCCTACATTATCCCTGTCTATAGTCTTGTCAATCGCTTTTACCCGATAAAAGCTGGAATTTGACCAGAGGGGATCCGGTGTAATCTGGTTATGTGATCCTTCCAGACCGCTTTGACCGGAGTAATTGCTGATGCTGTAAAAATAGGTCCACAAATATGTATTGCGGTCTCGCATGCCTTTTACATATTGATTGGGAGAGCCGTTGTAGTAGATGCTGGCATAAAATCTGTCATCCCTGTTACGGAATAAAGTATCATAAGACATAGTTGCAGGATTCCAGGCACTACCATCTTTCATCGGAAAGGCATTTACCAGTTCCAGAGAAGGACGATCCTGGCCAACACTTCCTCCAGAGAAATCGAGCGGGATAAGGCCACTCTGATCATACGCTGCTTCCGGGTAGTGGAACCTTCTGACCATGACCACTTCTTTATTGAGTTCATCATCCCAGATTTTGCTAAAATCATTATACAATCCCTTTCCCTGTCCTTCTAAATACTCCTTTGCCGCTTTATTGGCATCGTAGGCTGTTTGCCATTTTGCCTGATCATTAGAAGGGTTAAATAATGGACTGGCAAAGAACAAGAGTACACGGCCTTTGAAGGCCATTGCAGCACCTTTATCTATTCTTCCAACATCTCCGCTGGTCCAAACTGCAGGAAGAAGTGCAATGGCATCGTCCAGGTCTTTAATGATTTGCGTAACACATTCAGATGTCTTACTTCTGGGCATGGCCAATGTGGAAAGGTCCTGAGAAGGTACCTGTGCCGTCAGGATCAACGGCACGCCTCCGTAATTTTTGACCAGCCCGTAATAAGCCCATGCTCTCCAGAAAAGTGCCTGAGCTTTAATGTGGTTCCTTGAAGTCAGGTCAAAAGATGCTTTGTCGATATTATCCAGCAGCAAGTTGACGGTGCGGATCTTATCATATTTTCCGAAGTCATCATTAGAATCATAGGTCGCCGTGCCCATTAACCAATCGTTTGTTTGTTTCTGATAGGCGACACCTTCATCGGTGCCATTAGCGCTGCCAGCGGGATTACCCGGCATTAAACCGTCGTAGATGTTATCCAGGTAGGCCCTGGCAATATTGGCATTGGTCCAGACATCGGAGGGGTTTACTGCTGTAAGGTTGTCTTTATCTAAAACCTTTTTACATCCGCCAAATAAACTCACAAGGGCAATGAGTATGGGTAATATGAATATTTTTTTCATCGCTATAATTGTTAAAACTGAACATTAAATCCTAAAACAAAATTCCTCATAATAGGGTAGCTGCCAAAGCCTCCTATTTCTGGATCATAAAACTTGAATTTGGACAGGTAGAAAAGATTGGTAGCAGAGGCATACAGTTTAATATTGCTGATGCCTGTAATTTTTAGCATGGATTTCGGTATATTGTACCCCAGGTTCAGGTATTTCATTCTTATGAAATCTGCCCGATAGGTATTAAACGTAGATTCTTCGGTATAACCATTGGCACGTGAATCGCCCCAACCATACAATTTCGGCGTACTGCCTTCCGGATTGCTGGGTGTCCAGGAGTCTTCATGATAAATCGGAACTTTTCCGCCGCCTCCGAAGTTTCTTCCCCATGCATCATTATAGGTGATATCAAATTTGGCCATGCCTGCAAAAAGCATATCCAGACTAAATCCTTTGTAGTTAAAGTTGAGCTGGAGCCCATAAGATATTGGTGCGCTATTAGGGCCCATATAATTTCCGAGTACAATTTTATCGTAGGAATCGATCTTTCCATCAGGTTTTCCATCAGGTCCGCTGAGATCTGCGAAATTCATCATACCTAATTCAGGTTTAGCGCCGAGTATGGTATAATTTGCAGGGAGTTTATCTAAGTCTGTTTGTGACCTGAGAATGCCCGTAGCCTGGTAGCCTGTGCCATAGGAAGATGTTTTTCCTTCCGGGTTATCATAGGGCTGGGCATTGGTGGCATGATCTTTAAGAATGGTCTTGGTTGTAGCCAAACCAAATGTTCCTTTGATGTTATACGTAAATGCTCTTGAAGGATTACTACTGTAGCCCAATTCAAAATCGATACCCTTGGCATCGCCTATTCCATAGTTACTGGCTGGTAATTTACCGCCAAATTCTGAAGGCAGTACCAATACGCGCTCACCTAAGATATCATAGGTGTGCTTTTTCCACAGCTCTGCAGTGAAATTAAACTGATTCCTGATCTTTAGATCGAGTGCAATATTAATCGATTTTGTTTTTTCCCAGGTCAGCGAGGAGGTTGGAATACCACCATAGCTTAGTCTTGGCATAGCACTGGCCGGATTACCTACGTAAAAGGTACCAGACTCGATGTTGTACTGATCCAGCCATTTCCAGCCACCGATACCATCATCGCCGGTAATACCATAGGAACCACGGAGCTTGACCATATTGATGGTCCTGGATAAATTAGAAGATTTAAACCAGTTTTCTTCTGAGGTGAGCCATCCGCCGGAAACAGAAGGAAACCAGCCCCAGCGCTGGTCAGGGGCAAACTTAATAGAGCCATCCCTTCTAACGGAACTGGAGAAAAAATACTTGCCCGCATACTCATAAATTAGTCTTCCAATATACGACAAACGGCCGTCCTGTTTTTCTTCTCCGGATGTTCCCCAATCACTATTATTCTGACTGGCTGCAAAGAACTGGTCTATAGGGAAAAGCGGGAAATTATTTCTGGTCATTCCGAATTTGTAATTCTGAGATTCGTATTGCTCATAAACAGCGGTTGCCGCTATGTAATGCTTTCCAAAATGTCTGTCATAATTGATCTGCGTATTGAACTGGTAAGCGTCTGACTTCGAAAATACATTACTGATATATTCTTGTCCAGGATTAGCACTTTTTACTGTTCCGATGATCTCATCTGTCAAAATCAGGCTATTCGCTCCGGTCCGTTTGAAGTTATATAAGGTTTGTTTCTGTCCGAAATCTTTCTCAAAGTTGTTATTGATATTTCGGCTATAAGAGGTGTGTAGGGAAAGTCCCTGTATAAAGGGCACATTGTAATCTACCTTGATCAAGGCATCTACCTGCTGGTTGTTGTTTCTCAAATAGCCACTGTTTTTGATCATTTCTGGTAGATTTCCTACCCATCCCGGGTTAACAGGTTTTCCGTCCATATATGGGATCGAAAATACATCCCAATACAACAGTTTTCCCCATAATCCGTTGATATCAGAACTGTTATCTCCATAGAAATTAAACCGGTTACTCGTTCCATAGTTATTGGCCATATTCAGGCTAACGGTCAGATCCTTGGTGATTTTGGAGGAAATATTGGACCTGAGGTTATACTTTTTATACCAGACGTTTGGCAGGAATGCATTTTCATCGTAAAATGATCCGCCAAAATAATAGGTAAACTTATCACTTCCTCCAGATAAGCTCAGGGAGTGTTTCTGGGCATTAGGATCCTTGTAAACCGCATTAAAATTGGCCATACCTCCAGGATTGGCTTTAAGTACCCAATCAATCTCTTCATCAGAGATGCCGCCCAGGGTTGCCTGAGTAGTTTTTAGTGCAGTTCTCATGTCCATATATTTTGGATAACTGGAGGCTTTTTCCATACTGAAAACAGAATTATAATCTACCCGCATTTTCCCGGGTTCGCCTTTTTTGGTGGTAACCAGTATAACACCATTTGCTGCCCTTGAGCCATATATTGACGCCGCCGCAGCATCCTTTAGCGCACTGATCTGGTCTACTTCGTTCGCATCCAGCGCATCGAAACTGGTCTTATCCCTCACAATACCATCAATAACATAAAGTGGATCGCTGGCGTTCCAGGAAGCAGAAGAACGTACGCGTATATTAGAACCTGTACCCGGTGCTCCGGTAGAAGATCTGACAGACACGCCCGCAAGTCTTCCAGCCAATACATTGGAAAGACTAGATGTAGGAATTTTGTCCATATCTGCTGCAGAAACAGTTGAAATTGAAGAGGTAAGGTTGCTTTTTTTCTGCGTTCCATAACCTACGGAGATAACCACATTCTCGAGCTCATTTTGCTGAGGGGATAAACTGATCAGCATGGGTTCTGAAGTTACTTTAACCTCCTTGGTGGTATAGCCCAGAAAGGAGATGATAAGCTCGGCATTCTCATTAACGCCCAATAGTGTAAAAGCTCCGTTCAGGTCAGAAATAGTTGTTTTTGAACTCCCTTTAATTTTTATAGTTGCGCCTGATAAAGGCTTTCCATTTTCATCTATAATTTTGCCCTTAACATTTATAGAAGTCATAAGGGATGTAAAATTGTCAGCAACAGGACTTTGTTTGTTGATGACAATCATTTTGCCTTTAATCGTATAGCTTAAGGATCGATCTTTTAAAGCGATTTTCAGAACTTCCTCTATGGAGGCGTTCTGAAAGTTTGCATTTATGTTACGGATATCCTTGATGTTCTTCTCAGACCATATGATGTCGTACCCAGTTTGTTTGTTTATTTCATTAAACAACTGTTTTAATGATGTACTTTTCTTTACATAGGTTAGCTTTTGAGCATAACCTGCTGCAGAAACCTGCATCATACCTGCAATTAGAAAAATAGCGATTAGCTTCATTGTGGCCAGAAATTTAAGTATGTAGCCTCGCGGCATACAAAAATCTTTAATGATTTTTTTATACATTTGGTTGTTTGGTTGATGCGAAAAGTGTTCGCTGTCCAAGGCTTAAATACACTTTTCGAATGATCAGAAAATAATTAATTCAATTGTTTCGGTCTTGCCAAATGATATTCAGGGGTGTTGCTGCACCTCTGAATATATTTTAATCCGTTCAATTTTACTGTCTAAGGGTCTGGTCTGTATAGGTTCATGGTTTATTTGGTTTTGGTTTATAATTGATTTTTCTTTTTAATAATTATTTTATTCCCTTTAAGATCAAAGGATGCTTCTCCTGTAAGTTCGAGCATCTCAAGGACCTTAGATACCTTGACATATTTTGTCATAACGCCTCCAAATTCGATGCTTTTAAGTGAAGGGTCTTCAAATACCACGTCAACATCATACCATCTCGAAATCTTTCTCATGATACTCTCCAGAGGTTCATCACCTGTCTCTTATACACATCTGACGCTGCCGACGAACGTAAAAAAAAATTTTTTGGGGGGGGAGAGGGGGGGGGGGGGGGGGGGGGGGGGGGGGGGGGGGGGGGGGGGGGTGTGGGGGGGGGGGGGGGGGGGGGGGGGGGGGGGGGGGGGGGGGGGGGGGGGGGGGGGGGGGGGGG
>NZ_JAELTV010000177.1 GCF_016429005.1 Pedobacter sp. ASV19 | reverse complement strand
GATCAGCAGGAGTTATTCTGCTGCTGCTGATCGTTGTATTGGGTTACCTTCAGTACAGAAAATATCAATCCCGGAAGAATCGGATCCATAATGAGGCTGCTCTCTTATTTAAGATTGATCTGGATGGTATACTGGAAAGTAATGCTTTGAGCTTTTGGAGAAATCCTCCAAAATTTCTAGTCTGGGATAACGAAGAGATAACCATTCCCAAGGGATTTTCTATTCCTTCCCGTCTTATTATTTATAATGTGCGCTCTAAGTCTGCTGAGACTTTTTTTTGTTCCTTACAGCTCACAGATACAGCAGCACTTAAATTATACCTTAAAAAGGCGCTAAAGGTCCATACTTTCGAAAATATAGCGGGCGGGCAGGTTTTTGGTACTAGTGCAGATGGGAAATTATGCATGGCTTATAATGAACGGGAAATGGTTATTTCCTATTCTTTAAAGGCAGAACAGACAAAATCTATTCTTCTGGATGTATTGAATAAAAAAAATCTATTAGATGAAAAAGATCAGAGGTTGGCTAGGCTTCTGAAGTTAAAAGGTCACCTGGCCTATATCTTTGATGGATTTTCTGGATGTGGAGAAGTAAAGGATAATTCCATTTCGCTGGAAGGTTCAGTTCCTTTGGGGGGGCTGGATGTTCCTGAACAGTCTTATGTAAGTACAGACCTGGATACTGATTCCAAGGCTTTGGTGAAAATATGGCTGAATGCCAAACCAGGAAATTTCTATTTGAATAAATTCCGGACAATTGGAGGGATTGAACTTTCAGCGGATAGTTTAAAGAAATATTATAAGGGATATGCAGATCTGGTGCTACATAAGTCAATAAAACAGACAGATACGCTGATTACCTATGCCTATAACGACGATTTTGAGAAGACAGAGCAAAAAGAACTTAAGGAGAACAGGGTCCCGGATATGCGGATGACGTTTAGTGCAAAAACAGATGGTTTGCTGAATTACTTAAAAAAACAAAAGGCTATTGAAGAGGAGAAACTCAATAAATCATTGTTCCCTTTGTATCAGGTATTCGGCAAAAGCAATGATCATGTACTGCAATTAAGTACCAATAAATACAGCAAATTAAAAGAAGGTATAAAAAACACCCCTTATTTCTTCTTTGCGGAGGCAAATACAGACCAATTGCATAAAGACAATGTTTTTCCCTTGCTGAATTCTTATCTGGAGTACTTCAGCCATTTGGAGGTGAAGATGAAGCGAGAAGATGCAAAAAAGGCTCATCTCGAAATGGAGATAAGCCTGAGTAGAAATTAGGGTCGCTTTATTTTTTTTCTGCTGCCTGCATCGGATTCAGTCCGGTAGATTGCCCTCGGGCGGCAGCAGCATTTGCTTTTTGTTTGAACAATTGAAATTTAGTGGCTTGTGCCTGTCCACCCCAGGTATTATTGCTTTCATCAATATCTGCCGTCTCCCGCATCGGATCGAGCTTTATGGCGGCAACTTCTTTATCTTCCGCATAGAATTTGGAGGCATTGTTTTCGTTCAGGCGCCAGATTTGTGCAGGAATCCTGTCTATTCTTTTTGTGCCATCGGTGTAGGTAAATTCAACAATAACGGGCATCACCAAACCTCCTTTATTGCTAAAGGATAATTCATAGAAGAATTTTCCTGCATATTTGGACTTGTCGGAGTTGTTTAATTGTTCCAGAGGGGGCGTATTGGCCTGTTTACGTTCTGTATCATCGTATTTTTCCAGTCCCCTGTCATATTTCCAGTAAAAGTCTCTGGTTTTCAAATCTTTGTCAGTGTAGAAACTGATGGATTTATCTTCTTTATTTCTGATTTTAGAAATGTCTTCAAATGCATTGACAAGCGGCCGCTCTAATTTGATCATGGAAGAAGTTGATGGGGGAACGGTGGCATTGACGTCCGCTTTGGCAAATTTTACGGAATCTAAAGAGATGTCGCAAGCATCAGTACCGTAGAACCAGCCTCTCCAGAACCAGTCCAGATCTTCACCACTGGCATCTTCCATGGTTCTGAAAAAGTCTGCAGGTGTTGGATGTTTAAATGCCCATCTCCTGGCGTATTCTTTGAAAGCATAGTCAAATAGTTCCCTGCCCATGATCGTTTCTCTTAGGATATTTAGTGCTGTTGCAGGCTTTGAATACGCATTAGGACCAAAGCGAACAATGTTCTCAGAATTGGTCATAACCGGCTCGAGTTCGTTCTTTGGTAATTTCATATAGTCTACAATCGTATAAGCAGGTCCTTTCTTGGTGGGGAACTTATTGTCCCAAAGCTCTTCTGTAAGGTACTCTACGAAGGAGTTTAAACCCTCATCCATCCAGGTCCACTGACGTTCGTCGCTATTCACAATCATGGGAAAGAAATTGTGCCCAACTTCATGTATAATAACGCCCAGCATTCCATTTTTACAGGTTTCTGTGTAAGTACCATCTTTTTCAGTACGGCCATAGTTGAAACAGATCATAGGATACTCCATACCATTGGCGGCCTCAATACTTTGGGCAACAGGGTATGGGTACGGAATGGTAAAATGGGAATAAGTTTTTATAGTATGGGCTACTGCTTTTGTAGAAAACTTCCGGTACAGACCATAAGCTTCTTTGCCATAAAAACTCATACACATTACAGATTTACCTTCTATAGGCTGTGCCATGGCATCCCAGATAAATTTTCTGGAAGAAGTCCAGGCAAAATCCCGAACATCTTTTGCCTCGAAAACCCAGGTCTTGGTTTGGGTACTTTTACTTTTTTCAGCTTGTTTTGCTTCTTCAAGGGTAACGATCTCAATAGGTTCAGTAGCTGTTTTAGATTGTTTATAACGAGACAATTGGGCCGGTGACAATACCTTTTCGTAGTTTACACATTCTCCGGTACCACCAAGGATATGATCGGCGGGAGCCGTAATTTGTACTTTAAAATCGCCAAAGGTTAGTGCAAATTCTCCCCGCCCGGTAAATTGGTGGTTCTGCCAGCCTTGAAAATCGCTGTATACGCATAAGCGGGGATACCACTGGGTCATGGTAAACAAATGATTCCCATCTTCAGGAAAGTACTCGTAACCACCACGGCCACCCATGGCTATCCGGTTACCAATTTTATAGCTCCAGTCTACATTAAATACAAATTTTTGACCGGAAGCAAGGGGCACAGGCATTTCTACACGCATCATGGTCTTATTGATGGTGTATTTTAAAGCCCTTCCCTGTGCGTCAGTAATTTTGCTGATCTTAACCCCATAACCATTATCGCTTCCATCATACTGAATTTTATCTAATGCCTGTGTTGTGGTGCTTTGTGGCATCAGGGTGCTGCTTTGATATCCGGAGTTATTGAGGTTGCTGTGCTCATTCTCATCCAGTTGCAGCCAGATATAGGTCAATACATCAGGCGAATTGTTGGAATAGGTAATGGTTTCACTGCCGTTTAATTTAAGTTCCTTCTCATCAAGACTGCATTTGATGTCATAATCTGCTTTTTGCTGCCAGTATTTTACACCTGGGGCACCGCTAGCCGTTCTTTGTTCATTAGGTGTGGTCAAAATGGTGCCTAATTGTTCAAATTTATTGCCATGGTTGCTTTCAGGATTGTTCCTGATGTCCTGTGCGAATACGGCTGATGAACAAACGAGTGCAATGGAGATGAAAAATAGGGCTTTTGTAGGTTTCATTTGTAAAATTTATGCGAATTTAAATTTAAACTGTTTTTTTGTATTCTGAAACAGGATAAGCCCCATGACTATAATATTGAACCAAACGCTATTAATTTGTTACCTAATTCTGGGATTTTTGCCTGTAAAGCTACTGGAAAGAAAACATCCTCTACATTTAAGTAGTATGGAATTGAATTATACCACTAAAGGCGCAACTGTCGAAATTAGCTGCAGATTGTTTACAGATGATTTAGAAAATGCTTTAAACAAGGTGTTTAAGGTTCATGCAGATCTTTCTTCTGCGGCTAAACACGCGGAAATGGATGGCCTGGTTAAAAAGTATGCTGCCCGGCACCTGCAGTTGAAAACCGGTAGCAAGCTGATCGGGTTGAATTATCTTGGATTTGAAAAAGATAATGAAGCAATTGTTCTATATATTGAATCTGTTCCTGTTAAAGGGTTAAAAGATCTGGAGATCCTGAATACATTGATGTATGATCTTTTTGATGATCAGAGTAATATTATGCATATTACGTACAACGGAAACAGAAAAAGCACCAAACTTGACTATCCGGATAAGTTGTATAAAGTTGTATTTTGAGCTGAATAACCTATTATTCCTATGAACAAAGACCTACAAAAACTGGCAGAACTTTCTGCTGCACCATCCAGAATAATTATTGGGTTGATGTCGGGGACTTCTCTTGACGGATTGGATGTCGCTTTATGTCGTTTTACAGGATCAGGCATTTCGACCAAAACCGAGCTTCTGCATTTTAAAACGATAAGTTACCTTCCTGAATTTAAGGAGGAGCTGAAATCAGTTTCCTTTAAAGCACTGGTGGACCTGGAAAAAGTGACCTTGTTAAATGCTTATATCGGTACATTTCATGCAGAGCTGATTTTAGATTGTCTCAGAGACTGGAATTTTCCGGCCGCCGAAGTAGATCTGATTGCCAGCCATGGACAGACCATCTATCATGCCCCTTTTTCTAAGCATCAGCATAAAAATTATCCGAATGCAACGCTTCAAATTGGCGACGGAGATCATATTGCTGTGAAAACGGGAATCATTACCCTCAGTGACTTTCGGCAAAAACACATTGCTGCCGGAGGGGAAGGTGCTCCGCTGGCTGTTTATGGAGATTATCTGATCTTTTCAAGTGTAGACGAGAATCGGATCTTACTTAATATAGGTGGTATTGCCAACTTTACTTACCTGCCTTCAGGCCGTCGCCCTGACCTTGTTTTCTCAACAGATGTGGGCCCGGGAAATACCCTGATGGACCAGTTCGTACAATTGAATTATCCGGGTAAGCAATATGATGAAGATGCAGCCCTGGCTTCTGAAGGTAGATTGAATGAAGCTTTGTTAAAGGAGTTGCTGAACAATGATTTCTTTGGATTGGCTTTTCCAAAAACAACCGGTCCGGAGCTGTTCAATCTGGATTATCTAAAAAATGCAATCCATCAATCCGGGCAGGAAGGAATTTCCAATACCGATGTTCTCGCAACACTTTGCGAATTTACAGCTGTTGGAATTATGGAGGCCATAACGCGTTCCATGGGAGGGAGAGAAGATTTCGAAATTTATATGAGCGGGGGTGGAATGCACAACCCTTTATTGGCGGAGAAACTGAGCTTGAAATTAAATAAAAAATTGAAGGACACCAAAGCGCTGGAAGTAGATCCGGATGCAAAAGAGGCTGTTTTATTTGGTCTGTTGGCCAATGAATGTGTAACAGGAGGGCGGCTTGATTTTGGAAACCGCCCTGGACTGCC
The DNA here is from genome assembly GCF_016429005.1 of Pedobacter sp. ASV19. Classification (GTDB taxonomy): domain Bacteria; phylum Bacteroidota; class Bacteroidia; order Sphingobacteriales; family Sphingobacteriaceae; genus Pedobacter. The sequence goes on along the minus strand of NZ_JAELTV010000177.1, from coordinate 4,581 downwards.
TTCAGTGGTAATGGGTAAGATCAGCTTGCCAGCTTAGATCTTCCGGGTTTCTTTTTCAAGCCAGCTCTTTTCTTCTTCATTTAAGAAAGGGCTTATTTTCTCGAACACTAATGCATTGTATTCATTCAACCAGTTGATCTGGGCTTGTTCCAGCAAATCTTTTTGAATAATGGCTGTGCTGATCGGGGCAATAGTTAGGGCTTCAAAAGCGTAAAACTCATTGAATTCATTAGTTATATCGGTAACTGTGGTTACCAGGTTTTCAATTCGAATGCCATGTTTTCCAGGACGGTATATACCTGGCTCAATGGAAGTGATCATACCCGGTTCAATGGCTATCGGATTATTGGTTGGGTTAAAAACCTGGGGCCCCTCATGTACGTTTAGGAAATAACCTACGCCATGACCGGTTCCGTGACCGTAATTGATACCCTGCTCCCAAATGGGTTTACGGGTAATTGCATCGATCTGGTAGCCGCAGGTTCCCTTAGGAAAGCGGGATTTGCAACCATCGATCATGCCTTTAAGCACCAGTGTATAGTCCTTTTTCTCTTCTTCGGTGTTTTCTCCCAAAGAAATGGTACGGGTAATATCAGTAGTTCCATAAAAGTACTGGCCGCCTGAATCTACCAGATATAAACTCTCAGGTTTAAGTTCTGCATCGCTTTCGGGAGTTGCTGAATAGTGTGGTAAAGCACCGTGTGCCCTGTAAGCACTTATAGTGGTGAAGCTATCTCCAACAAAGCCTTCCTGATCTTCCCGGAAGCCGCGTAGTTTTGCTGCTGCCGAAAGTTCGGTGATCTTTATTTTTCCGATATTCTCCGTCAGCCACTTCAGAAAACGGGTAATGGCGACACCATCTTTAACCATAGCGGTCCTTGTATTAGCCAGTTCTGTTTCGTTCTTAATGGCTTTAAGGAGAGTTGAAGGATTGGTCTCTTTAATGATCTTTACACTTGCAGGAATAACCTTTGTAAAGGCATAACAATTTCTTTTTGGATCAATGAAGATACTGCTGTTTTCAGGTAAGCTAGATAAGTGCTTTTCAATGTCTGTATAGGCTTGCAATTGAACGCCGCTTTTTTGTAATTGTTCCTTTTCTGCAGTACTGAGTTTATGCTGATCTATAAACAAGAAGGCTTCTTTTTCACTGATGAGGGCGAAGCTCAGCACTACAGGATTATAGCTTACATCCTTGCCACGGATATTAAATAACCAGGCCAGATCATCTAGTGAAGAAACCAGGTGGTAACTGGCTTGCTGCTTTTGTAGTGCAGATCTAACCTCTGTCAGTTTTGAAGCTACAGATTGCCCGATGTGTTGTTCTTCGATCAAAAAAGCAGGATCTGACGGTAGTTCAGGACGACCTTCCCATATTGGGCCCAGGTAATCTTTATGCACAATAGATATGCCTTTTACAGCAAGTGTTTGATTTAGAAGATCACCCAATAAGATAGAAAGTAATTTTTCATCGGATGCGACGGTAGTACCTTTTGGTAGAGTTTCACCAAGCCATTGTATATATTCTGGAGCGTGTTGTACTTTTTGTTTCACCAGTTGAAAACCACTGCCTTCCAATTGCTCGGTGGCTTGTTCAAAATATCGCCCGTCTGTCCATAAACCGGCAAAATCAGCTGTAATCACCAGCGTGCCGGCAGAGCCCAGGAAGCCAGACGTAAAGGGAATGCATTTATAATGTTTTGGCAGGTATTCGCTCATGTGAGGATCTGCAGAAGGAATAATATAGGCCTGAACATCATCGGCCTTCATCTGTTGACGTATTGCAGTTAGTTTTTCTTGATAAGTCATTGTCAAATGTTCTATGGATTAGAATTAGGCAAACTTAAGGAATATATTTACATAGGGGGTACAAAAAAGGCCTCCTTTTCGGGGAGGCCAGTACAAAAAATTACCTTAAAAGAGACGTATTCTGTTAGTTGCCGGAGTCCTTTTTGGTTTCTATGGCATCTTGTATGTTTTGTGGAAGATTGGACAGCAAGTTATAGCCTGTTGCTTTTTCGATGTCCCTAACGGTCACAATGTATTTTTTCCAGTCGCTATCAATGGTGTTGATATTTGGTGTGTTGACGGCGATAACTCTTGTATTACTGGATACACGGTTTAGATCTCCATTTCCTGCTGGAATAATTACAGCCACTTTCCAAACATTTGAAGGGACGGTAACTTTTCCATTATTGATGGTGCTTGCGCTTCCATTGCTGCCGCTACCACCTGTACCATAACTTCCCATAATGATGTATACCTCATTTCCGCTCACAACTTGTGTGCGCAAATAATTCTCGAGGTTACCCCAGGTTTGCTGATTGTTTTGCGGCGCCTGTGGAATCATATTGGTCATTAAAAAGGTTGCGTTATTGGCATCTACAGAGCTTGTTCTGTCTGCAGAAGGGCAATTGTGTCCACGATCAAAACCAGAGCCGGAATAGCTATTGCTTTGAACCACGTACATATCCGCACTTAGGCCATTAAAGCCCGCAAAGCTATCTTGTCTTTTGGCTACACCTGTGATGCTGGTTGCATCAATATGCCAGCTTACCCAATTTGGTGTCGAACGGGTACTGCTGTAAGATTCCGTGTAATATTTTTGATCCAGCAAGAAATTGTCTGGAGTAGTTGCTGATGCATTGGAAGGATTTCCGAACAAACTATTACTGTCATCACCTGTTGATGGTTGAGCATCAGCACCAGCTGTTACACCCCTTGTTGCGGCTGCGTTTCCAGGAGTTGACGGCTCTGTCGGATCTGTATCAGATCCACCGGCAACAATTCCAGGATCTCCTGTGCCTTTGAAAGTGATGTCGTCCAGGTTAATACGGGCTGCATCTGTGGAACCTGTATTTCTGATCTCGAAACGAACTTTTCCGGTCAGGGTTACTTTGAAGGAATCAACAACTAATTTAGTGTTGTTTTCCACCATATCGTTGCCTAACTGGGTAAAAGTGGTACCTCCATCGGAAGAGATAAAAAGCTTCCAGGTAGAAACGGGATCGGTACCATATTTTCCGTGACTGATGTAAAGCATTTTCAGTCCGCTGATATCACCTTTCATAGTAATCTTGCCTGTTTTCATTCTGATACTCTTTTTGCCATTCTTCAGGTCTGCATCCAGTGTTCCAATCAGGGCATTATCTAAGTTCCAGGTTCCTGTAGGCATACTCACATCGGCTGCAGCATAAGCTGTTTTGGAGGAATTTTCAAAGTCCTCTGAGATGGAATAAGGTTTAGGGGCTTCAACAACCGGGTCGGTTGGTGCCACATCAATTGCTTTTTTTGAACATGCAGAAAATAGAATTGCTGCTGTACTTAGTAGTAGAAGTTTTTTAATCATCGTCATTCCGTTTTATCGTAAGTAATCGGGGAGACGAAAGTGCAGCTTTTGGTGTTAATAAATTATTAATTTTTGAGTGTTATTTCAAAAAAGTGCAATTAAACTTAATAATGTGTGGAAGGTATCAAAAATATTGCATACAAAAATGTATTGCTGTGTGCTAAACTAATGTGATATCCACATTAAGATTAGCACACGGCAATACATTTTGCTTAAGAAAGGAATGTAAATTTAGTCTAGTAAGGTCCAGCTCCTCTTGGTTTGTACCTGCTGTACCACTTGCTGCTCGGCAACAACGATATTTTCTTTACGTTGTCCAATGTATTCGAGCATACTGAGTTTATTCCATAAAGCTACCATAACTTTTAAAAACTCTTCAATCATAGACATAGAGGCATAAATGTCCTGATGATCATAAACCAATTCGATGGTACGGGCCAGCAATTCTTCAAAGTTTCCGGGGGTAACGTCCCTCCATTCATAGAAATACTTCAGCATTTCTTCTCTTTCTTTAGATTCGATCAATTTGATCCCGGTAAAGAAAGCATGAGCAAGATTAGAAAAGTAGCCGGAAATATATATCGGAGACTGCTGATAACCGAGATTTCTGTAGCTAAAGAAAATCTGGGCAATATAATCCAGGAGTTTTTCAGACAACAGACGGATATTTTTACCAAGTGGGGTAATGGCCTCTTTTCCTGTTGTTTTATCTATAATTTTAAATGCAGACAATTGCAGTTCATTTATCAGACTGCTGAACAATTCATAATAACGGATCAGCGAAGGGTGGCTCACCATACTGCTGCTTGGGGGAATGTAATTGTTATTAATAGCTACTCTTCCGTTTTCGAGTGTAAGTTGCCCGATGGTCAGGTGATAGCTGTCCAGGTTTTTAGGCGCCATTTCTGATGCCGGCAAGATAACAATACTGTATCCTTTAGCAATATCCGGGTACCTTGGAGGGGCATCCTGTGGGTCTGGATTACCAGAAGGAACCCGCTCAAAGGGATTGACCAGTAATAAAATATTGTATTGTACTGTTTTAGAATAGTCTGCATTCTCTGCACTAAAATAATGGCTATAGGAGAGCTGCTTCTCCAGTTCGGGCTGGTTGAAGATATCTATTCTGCAACCTTCGGCCGTAATGGCGTTACAATGCCTGTCTCTTATACACATCTAAAAGGGGGGGGGGGGGGGGGGGGGGGGGGGGGGGGGGGGGGGGGGGGGGGGGG
>NZ_JAELTV010000176.1 GCF_016429005.1 Pedobacter sp. ASV19 | reverse complement strand
CCCCCCCCCCCCCCCCCCCCCCCCCCCCCCCCCCCCCCCCCCCCCCCCCCCCCCCCCCCCCCCCCCCCCCCCACCCACTTTTTTAATGATACGCCCACCACCGAGATCTACACCGGCTAACGTTCGTCGGCAGCGTCAGATGTCCCCCCCCCCCAGAGGTAAGAGTCTACACGAAGTAATAAATATTTTGTTTTACAAAATGCTGATTTGGATATCCAAATCAGCATTTTACCCTTGTTACAGGATGGTACAGGTTGCCGGGCTAAAATGCATGTCGGAGATTAGTAAAACGATTTAAAATCGAATTAGAGAAAGATTTACTAACCAAAAGACAAACAAGATGAGCAAAAAGAACCTAATCGGTCTACTTCTTCGAAGAAGACTGGGGCTTTTATTCGGCTTGTGCTTAATCAGCACATTCGTATATGCCCAAAATTTAAAAATCAGTGGAAAAGTAACAGATCCTGCAGACGGAGGGGCATTACCAGGCGTTTCCGTAAAAATCAAAAATACCCAGACGGGAACTATGACCGGTCAAAACGGAACCTTTAGTTTGGAAGCAGCAAAAGGTGCAATTTTGATATTCAGCTATATTGGCTACAATTCTAAAGAAGTGACTGTAACCAGTGCAGATCCAATCAATGTATCCTTAAGTGCTCAGAGTGGAGATCTTGATGAGGTAGTTGTTATTGGTTATGGAAACCGTCAAAAGAAAGATCTGACTGGCTCCGTAGGAACCGTATCTGCTGCCCAGATCAAAGACCTTCCGGTCAGTTCTATAGATCAAAAATTAGTGGGGCAAATTCCTGGTGTTCAGATCAGCTCGCCAACAGGGGCTCCAGGTGGCGGTCCAAGTATTAAGATCAGAGGTTCCGGTTCTATTGGCGCAGGGGATAATCCACTTTTTGTTGTGGATGGCTTTGCTATTGCCAATACCAATGGTCAGGATTACAACCCACTTAATTTCATTAGTCCAGACGATATAGAATCCGTTACTGTATTAAAAGATGCCTCCTCAACAGCCATTTACGGCTCAAGAGGTTCAAACGGAGTCGTTATCATTACAACCAAAAAAGGCAAAAGTGGCGCACAGGTTGTAAGTCTGAACATTTATGGCGGTATGCAGCAGGTTCCACAGAAAGGACGTCCGCAGGTCTTAAACGGAACTGAATACGCACAATTCAGAAAAGATATTATCGTAGACCAATTGGCTTCACAAGGAAAGGTGGCCACAGATGCGGATATTCCTGTTCAATTCAGAAACCCCGCCCAATATGGCGAAGGTACCAACTGGTATGATGCTGTGCTACGTACAGCCCTGCAAAACAACGTGGATGCAAACATCCGCGGCGGATCAGAAAATACACTCTACTCCATATCGCTTGGGCGCCTGGAACAAGAAGGAACTGTTAAGTACACGGATTACAAAAGATATACGGTAAAAGCCAATCTGGAATCTAAATTGGGTAAAAAACTAACTTTAAGTTTTAATCTGGCGCCTTCAGGTGGTACACAAAACAGAGGATCTTATGAAACCGGTTCCCGGGATGTACTGACCAGAACGTTATGGTTAAGCCCTATTGTTCCCATAGCAGATGCCAATGGAAACAGAACGGTGTTTATCACTTCTCCCGGTGCTATCGGTGCAGGCAACCCCTTAAATACACTTGAATTTGCGGGTACAAAAGCAAAATATTTCAGAGGCCTGGCCACGGCATCTGCAGAATACGAAATCATTGATGGTTTAAAAGCAAAGTATAGCTATAATCTAGACTACTCTCAAAACAGTTCTTTTGCTTTCAGCCCTTCGTTTGTCATTGGAGAAACCGGAAACCAAAACCCCAACCTCTCTATCCCTAATTCCAGTACAGCCAATACCAACACGGTGAACTGGTTGTCTGAACTCACTTTAAATTACGATAAGCAGTTCGGAAAAGACCACCGGATCAACGCCATGATCGGCTATACTGCGCAACAGGAACGATACGAAGGGTATAACTTCAATGCCACCAATTATCCTGATAACCTGATTGAAACCATCAATGCAGCATCTTTACTAAATGGACAAGGGGCGGGCATAGAAAAATGGTCTCTTTTGTCCTATCTGGCCAGAGTGAACTATACCTTTAAAGACAAATATTTACTAACCGCTACTATCCGCACAGATGGATCTTCACGTTTTGGAGCCAATGTGCGTTATGGAACTTTCCCTTCTGCAGCTTTCGCGTGGCGGGCGTCACAAGAAGAATTCCTGAAAAATATAAAATGGATCAGTGACCTTAAATTAAGAGCAAGTTATGGTCGTGCAGGAAATTTCAACATTGGTAACTATCAATATTCATCTATTATATCCGGTGCAAATTATGCTTTTGGTGGCCAGCAAGCCAATGGAAGAGTTTCTACATCGATCAGTAACCGTGATCTGACCTGGGAAAATTCTGATGAACTGGACCTGGGAATGGACCTGGCTGTCTTAAAGAACCGTGTTAATTTTACGTTTGACTTTTATAACCGGATCACCACCGGTATGTTATACGATAATCAAATTCCTTTCTCTTCAGGTTATTCTTCAGCAAAGATCAATGGAGGTAAAATCAGAAACCGCGGATTTGAATTCGGCGTAGTTACTAAAAACCTGGAGGGTGAATTTACCTGGAACACCAATTTTAATATCAACATCAACCGGAACATTGTACTTGCATTGAACGATAAAAATGATCCAATTTACAGTGGAAGAAGTGGTGAAGGCAATTACACCCATAAAACGGAAGTTGGAAAACCATTAGGTCAGTTCTTTGGATATGTAGTAGAAGGTATTTATAGAGATCAGGCAGACCTGGACCGTTCACCTAAAAGCAGTACTTCGGTAGTAGGATCTATTAAATACAAAGATGTAGACGGGAACGGCATCATTGAGGCTGTAAAAGATTTTGCTGTAATTGGTAACCCGTATCCCGATTTTACTTACGGAATCACCAATACTTTTGGCTATAAAAATTTCGATCTGAACGTCATTCTTGTCGGTTCTCAGGGCGGGCAGATCCTTAAAACTGCAAACGAATTCTTAACCAATATAGATGGTGTATTCAATGTAGATCGGAAGATATTAAACAGATGGAGATCTCCTGAAAACCCAGGCGACGGTTTTACACCCACAACGAATGGAGCAAGAGTAATTTACCGCGATGTAAACAGCGGTTGGGTAGAAGATGCAAGTTATATGCGCATCCAGAACATCACACTAGGTTATAACTTCAAACAAAAATTCATTACCAATTCAAAGGTGATCAAAGGCTTAAGACTGTACACAAGCGTACAAAATCTGGCCACCTTTACCAAATATAGTGGAGCCAATCCAGAAGCAAGCACCAACGGATCAAGCGTGCTTACACCTGGTCGTGATTTTACCAATTATCCTTTACCAAGGATCATGACATTTGGACTAAATGCAACCTTTTAACTATTAAACACCATGAAAAAAACATTATATATCATGATGATCCTGATCGGTACCGGGATATTCATAACCAGTTGTAAAAAGGATTTTTTAAACCAGGAACCAGAATCTGGATTACTTGGCGCTAACTTTTGGAAAACGGAATCGGATTTGAAACAGGGCGTGGTTGGCGCCTACAGGTCTCTGAAAGACATGGGTTCATTTAGCTATTGGCTTTTCGGAGAAATGCGTTCTGACAATACGAGTTTTCAGTACAATGCACCGCAACGTGGACAAGAGAACCGGGAGCAGGTAGATGAATTCCTGGCCAATTCTGCCAATACATTACTGCAGGATTTTTGGCAGCAAAGCTATATCGGTATTGCACGTTGTAATGATGTGCTGGATAATGTAGAGCGAATCCCAATGTCTGCACAATCCAAAGCCCAGTCCATTGGCGAAGTGAAATTCCTTCGGGCCTTTCATTATTTTAACCTGGTCAGACAATTTGGAGGTGTACCACTGCGTTTGGAAGTAACTAAGACCCCAGGCGATGCAAAATCAAAAGGACGGGCAACAGTTGAAGCCGTATACGCTCAAATACTTGAAGACCTGAATGACGCTGCGTCAAAACTTCCGGCCTCTTATTCAGCAGCAGATAAGGGACGTGTTACCTCAGGTACAGCAAATGCCTTATTAGGAGAATTTTACCTCACGCAGAAAAAATATGCCGAAGCCTTAACTGCACTTAGAAAAGTGACAGGCTATAGCCTGATGTCGAGTTATGCAGATGTGTTCGATAAAACCAAGAAAAACAATGCAGAATCTATATTTGAAATCCAGTACCTGGGTTCAAATCCAGATCTTGCGAGTAATTTCATGTATCAGTTTGCCCCCTTTAATTCGGTTCAATATGTGACAAAGGATCCGGGAACGAACCTGAGCTTCACCAGCGGATGGAACACGCCAACCGCAGACCTGATCGCCTCTTATGAAAACGGGGATGCTCGCAAGGATGTATCACTTGCGGAAGGCTTTACCGATGATAAAGGGGTATTCACTTATGCACCATATATTAAAAAATACAATCAGGGCTTTGTACAACCAGGCCAAACTGATGTTAATTTTCCGGTAATCCGTTATGCAGACGTTTTGCTTGAAATTGCAGAATGCCTGAATGAGCAGGGGTTTGTTGCTAACGGTGAAGCCTTTGGACTATTGAACCAGATTAGGCGCCGTGCCCAACTTCCGGATAAAACATCAGGAAATGCTATTCCGGCTTTGAACGTAAGTTCTCAGGCAGCTTTCAGGCAGGCCATTGACCAGGAACGTAAAGTAGAGCTGGCCTTTGAAAACCACAGATGGTATGATCTGGTACGTTCGGGTACTGCTGTTCAAGTGATGAATGCGCATGGGCAAAGGGAAATTGCTAAAGCGCCGGCACAATACCCTGCGGGAGCCTATACTGTAACATCAAACAAATTGCTGTTACAGATTCCTCAGCGGGAAGTCAATCTGGATAATCTGGCTCAAAATCCAATGTAAAAAGCTTTTTTGCTTTCTAAAAACTATTAAAAAACCAGTTGATACAACTGGTTTTTTAATTTGCCAAAGGTTTTCTGGTATTTCAGATTCTGCGATTAAACTGTATCTTGTAGTTCCAAACACAAGGGGCAGATTGAGCAGTTATAATACCTTTACAGATTACGAGTTAGCAGACTTATTTAAGACTGGAGACCGGGCTGCGTTTACAGTGATCTATCAGCGCTATTGGAAAAAGATATTCGTTATTGCCGCCAAACGCCTTGGTGATGCACATATGGCAGAAGAAATTGTACAGAACATGTTTATGAGATTTTGGGAAAAGCGTGAGTTATTAAATATTGACCTTTCTGTAAAAGCTTATTTATACAAATGCGTACATAACGATACTTTGAACTACCTGAAGCACGAGAAAGTTAAGGCACGTTACCAGGAACATGCGGCTTTCAGCCTAAATTATAGCGAACCTGCCTCGCATAAGGCAGAATTGAATGAGCTTGAATGGAAGCTTCAGGAAGCACTTAAAGACTTGCCCGAACAGTGTCGAACCATTTTCCAAATGAGTCGTTTTGAGGAATTGAAATACAGAGAGATTGCCGAACAGCTTGGTTTGTCCATTAAAACAATAGAAAACCAAATGGGCAAAGCCTTAAGGATCTTAAGGTTAAAATTAGTAGACTTTTTAGCCCTTATCTTAATAGGGATCATATTTTATAAAGATTTTTTGAACTAGGATGAGCAGGATAGACGAACTTTTAGTAAAGTTTTTATTAAACGAAACTACCACCGTGGAAAATACGGAGGTACAGCAGTGGATAGATCAGGATCCGGCCAACAGATCGTATTTTGAGCATTTTTCCAGAATCTGGGAAACCAGTAAAAAGCTGGAACGGACGAGTGTTGTGGATGAAGAAGCAGCCTGGTTGAAATTTAAGGTGAAAACGAGCGCAGAAAAACCACCAGTTAAGGTGCTCCCTTTAAAAAGGAAAACTTATGGGTGGTTGAAAATTGCAGCTGTTTTTCTATTGGCGGCTGGTGCCTGGGGTGCCTGGACCTTGTTTGGTCAAGGGTCCTATGTACGTGTGGAAGCAGGCCAGCAAGTCCTGGTCAAAACTTTGCCCGATGGCTCCGTACTCACAATGAACAAGCGTTCTGTATTGAGTTTTGCCAGCAACTTTAAAGAAAACCGCAGCATTCATTTGCAGCAAGGTGATGTATTTTTCAGTGTAACCCCAAATAAGAAAAAACCTTTCATTATAGAGGTCAATAAAGTATCTGTAAAAGTAGTAGGCACCTCATTTAATGTAAAACATTCGGGCAAACAAACCGAAGTAATTGTTGAAACAGGTATCGTTAAGGTCAGTTATAAAAATGAACAGGTGGAATTGCATCCGGGAGAAAAAGTACGCATATCAGAAGAAAATGGTGCCTTGACCAAACAGCAAAATACCGATCAGCTGTACAATTATTACCGCAGCAGATTGTTTATCCTCCAAAATACGCCGCTTTCTTCCGTTGCGACGACTTTGAACGATGCCTATCAGGCCAATGTAGTTATTGAAGACCCAAAAGTTCAACAACTGATACTAAGCACCACCTTAAAACTGGACAATTCACTGGATTATAATTTAGGGATCATTTGCAAATCTTTAAATCTGAAAACAACAAACAGTCAGGGAAAGATCCTGTTGTCTAACCGCTAATGATGAAAGGAAAATTAACTGCAATCCTGATGCTCTCCCTGATCATCTGTAAAGTACAGGCCCAGCAGCCCTCAGTTGGGGGAAATTTGTCCAGAAGGGTAAATATACATGTGGAAAAGGAAAGTATCGGGTCTATTTTAAACCGGATCAGTACCTCTTCCAACTTCTATTTTTCTTACCAGGGAACTCTGTTTAAAACCGACAGCCTGGTCAATCTTTCTGTCCAAAACCTTCCGGTAAGAGAGGTATTGGACAAGCTGTTTAATGGAAAAATAGATTATAGAGAAGAAGGCCAGTACATCATCCTCCGCTCAGCAGCGCTTCACCTAACTATAGAACCCGACAACATCACCACTGCCGAAAAGCTTTACCTCATCAGCGGCTATGTAACAGATACCAAAACAGGGCTAAAAATAAAACAAGCCAGTGTATACGAGAAAAGGTTGCTGCAATCTACGCTTACCGATAACGATGGTTATTTCAAACTTCGTTTCCGTGGAGATTACAGTGAAGTGATCTTAACAGCCAGCAAGGAAAGTTATCGGGACACCACATTGGTCTTTCTCTCCAATATTACTATAAAACCAGAAGGATATGCAGATGATAACGATCCGGTTACCGGCAAAAGAAGAAAAGGCGGACCAAATAACAACCTCGTGGAACGTATAGGTATAGGCCGGTTTTTAGTTTCGTCCAAGCAAAGAATCCAGAGTATGAACATACCGGACTTTATTGCCAATAGCCCCTTCCAGGTTTCCATTACCCCAGGTCTGAGTTCGCATGGCATGATGAGCTCCCAGATTGTAAATAAAGCCTCTTTAAACTTATTTGGAGGATATACGGCTGGCTTGAACGGCTTCGAAGCCGCCGGGTTGTTCAATATGAACAAGGGAGACGCACAATACCTGCAAATGGCCGGTCTGTTCAATGTAGTTGGTGGCAGTTTCAATGGTCTGCAAGCTGCAGGCATATTAAATACGGTAATCGGAGACACTAAAGGCCTGCAAATGGCAGGTATCATGAACGAAGTAAGCGGAAACAGCAAGACACTGCAGGCTGCAGGCATCTTCAACCATGTCCGCAAACGCGCTGTTGGATTTCAAATGGCTGGAATTATGAACCTGGTTAATGGAGACATGAGTGGTTTTCAGGCCGCAGGACTACTAAATCTGACTTCGCAGCAAGTAAATGGTGTCCAGTTGTCTGGCCTGATCAATTATACCAAACGACTAAAGGGCGTACAAATAGGCTTGCTTAATATTGCCGATCAATCTGATGGTTACAGCATCGGCTTGATCAATATTATAAAAAATGGCTATCATAAGGTCAGCCTTTCCACCAATGAAACCGGAATGTATAATGCCAGCCTCAAACTGGGTAATGATAAATTGTATTCCATACTGATGCTGGGCCAGAATTTTTCGGATACGGCAAAGGTGAAAGCTATTGGAATCGGTTTTGGACACGACTTCCTGATGGGAAAGCGTTTTTCAATAGCTACAGAAATTTGTTCCCAGTTTCTATACCTGGGAAACTGGGATTATTCCAATGTATTGACGCGTTACCAGATTAATCTGCAGTTTAAATTATTTAAAACCCTGAGCATTTTCGGAGGTCCGGCCTACTCTGTTTATAACTCTAGCGCGGCACCGGGCTCCAGTGCCAGCGGTTATAAACAACAATTTGCACCGGATTACGCTGCAAAGATCAACAACAATACAAGAGGATGGTTCGGTTGGAATGCCGGAATAACTTTATTTTAAAATCAGCTCTGTCTGAAACTTCTTAAAGTATTTTGACAGAGGCTCATCTGCCTGGAAAATTTCCGGGTGGAACAAGCAGGATAATACTTCTACGCCTTTAACCAGAGTTCCAACACTTGGCTGGGTAAAAAGGTCGAAGTCTGCGAGGTATACCGCGTTGTTCTTAACCGCCGCCAATTCGTTCCATCCCGGCTTTGTAGTAAGCAAGTGCATTTCTTCCTCGCTCCTGCTGATATCAAATCCACAAGGGGCTATAACCAGGACTTCAGGATTGTACTTTTGGATCTTTTCCCATTTGTTCACAATGGAATCACCGGCAGGGTTTGACAACATGTCTACACCTCCGGCAGCTGCAATTTGAAAAGGAATCCAATGCCCGCAGTTGTAAACAGGCTCTATCCATTCCATCAGCATAACTCTTTTTAAAGGTGCTCCAGCTCCTCTCAACTGATCGAGAATAGCGTTCATTACCGATTTTAGCCCTGCAAGATAACGGAAAGCAACTTCTTCTTTTCCAATGGTGCGGGCAATGGTCAAGGCACAAGTAAAGACATCATCGAGGTTATTTGGGCTCAACTGTACAAGTTCAGGCTGCTTGCTCAGGTGCTGGATGGAAGAAAGTGTGCACGCAGTATCAATCAGGCAAACCTCACAGGTATCCTGGGTAAAGATCACATCGGGACTGATTTCTTCCAACAGTTCTTCATCTACCCAGTAGAGGCTTTTTCCCTGGGCCTTGGAGGCTGAGAATATCCTGTCTATTTCTATGCTTGAATAGTTCTTTCCTTCCAACACACAACGAACCACCTTAGGCAAATCTGCAGCTTCTTTTGGGCACTCGAATGTAACACCATACAGATGTTTCTCCAGTCCCATATCGTAAATCATCTTAGTGGCTGCCGGTAAAAAAGAAACTATTTTTATCATCCTACAAATTTAACAAAAAAAGCCCTTTTGCAACCGGTGCAAAAGGGCTTCGTTCATTTAATTTTATTTTTATGAATGTTGTACCGCCTGCTGTTTGTTAAAACTTAAAGCAGGGAATTTCATTTTTGCATATTCAAATCCACCAAACATCAGCAATCCGTAAACCAGATTACTCACCAGCAGATTCCTTTCAAAAGGAATAGCACCTATAAGCGCCTGCAGGTAACCTGCAAAACTTTTAGGATACATTGAACCTACCATTAATACAGCCCCGATATCAGAAACGATCCAGTGAATAAATACGGTAACCACAGAAGCGATCAGGACATTGGCAAAATTGGCCTTTTTAATAAATGTGCCCACCATTACCATCAGTATAAAACTCAGGTACACCCAGAAAGCACCGACATAGAACAAAACGATTTTTTGGTAATAAGCATAATTCACCACCAAATCACTCACAAAAAGTGTAATCAATGGAACCGCATAGGCCTTTACCTTATCCGAAAAATAAGCCCCTCCAAACATGGCCATTGCACCAAGTGGTGTAAAATTGGTCCACGAACTGAAACTACCCAGGTGTAAAAAACGGGTAGCTGCCGCAGCGACTATAATCAGAATAAGAATAGAATTTCTGATGTTGATTTTTTCTAGTGACATATTGGTTTATATTTTGAAGATGTAAAAATACA
>NZ_JAELTV010000175.1 GCF_016429005.1 Pedobacter sp. ASV19 | reverse complement strand
CCTGTCTCGTGGGCTCGGAGATGTGTATAAGAGACAGGAACACTTTTTACAATTAGCAGGAGAAGATCGCATTCAAAAACTAATCCGGTTGGGCAGTAAATTGTCGGCATTAGTAAATGAAAAACACCAGATCAAAGAATTACTGGACCATCAGTTGAGAGATCTGGAGCTGCTTGCAGAAGATTTACTGGAAGAAGGACCGGAAGCCCTGGCGGGAAAGCAAGCTCATTTGGAATATCAAATGATAGACCTTATCCATGAATTCCGGGAAATAAAAAGGGAATTATATTCCATCATGGAGGCAGTACTAGATGAGCGTAAGTTATTGGTTAATTAGGTTAATATCATGGAAAAGTACATAAAAAATTTTAGTGAAATTGGAATAAAAGACATTGCCGAAGTAGGCGGTAAAAATGCTTCTCTGGGCGAAATGTATACCAGCTTAATTTCTAAAGGTATCCTTATTCCTAAAGGTTTTGCAATCACAGCTGAAGCATTTAAATATTTTCTTAATAGTAATGACATGGATGAAGCGATGGGTGTGATCCTTAAGCAGCTGGACCGGAATAGTTTCTCCAATTTACAGATAATTGGTAAAACTGCGCGCGACCTGATGATGAAAGGGCATATTCCCCGGGACCTGGAGTCTGCCATTTTAGAGGCCTATGATCGCGTGTTTGATACCTATGATCAGGATGTAGCTGTTCGGAGCAGCGCAACAGCAGAAGATTTACCAGATGCGAGTTTTGCCGGTCAGCACGAATCCTTTTTAAATGTAAAAGGACATTATGCACTATTGTGCGCAGTCAAAAAATGTTTCGCTTCATTGTATACAGACCGTGCCATTAAATACCGCGAAGACCTGGGCTTTGAACACAGTAAAGTCTTTCTATCTGTGGGCATACAGGAAATGATCCGTGCAGATATGGGCTGTTCAGGAATAGGTTTTACCCTGGAACCAGAATCTGGCTTTAAAGATGTTATTCATCTTGCCGGCGTATGGGGCCTGGGAGAGAATATTGTTCAAGGCACAGTTACACCAGATGAATTTCTGGTATTTAAGCCCACTCTTAAAAAAGGACTTAAGTCCATTATTCAGAGAAATCTGGGCAGTAAAGAGAAAAAAATGGTTTATGCTCCTGAAGAGGATGATGTGAATACAACGATTAACGAAAATACCTCAGATCTTCTCCGTAAAAAGTTCGTTTTAGAAGATAAAGAAATTGAAAAGCTGGCCCAATGGGCATTGATCATAGAAGAACATTATCAAAGACCTATGGACTTTGAATGGGCAAAAGACGGATTTAACCATCAACTTTATATCGTGCAAGCCCGTCCTGAAACCGTACATGGACAAAAAGATTCCTTTCAGTTCAGTTCGTATCAGCTCACAGAAAAAGGAAAGGAAATTGCCCGTGGAGAAGCCATAGGCAGCATGATTTCTTCTGGTAGGGCTAAAGTTTTATCCTCCATGAAGGAAGCAGATCAGCTCCTGGAGGGCGATATTCTTGTTACCGATACCATCAGTCCGGACTGGGATCCCATTTTGAAAAAGGTTGCAGGCATTATAACCAATAAAGGTGGGAGAACCAGCCATGCCGCCATCATCGCCAGAGAACTTGGCGTGGCCGCTATTGTTGGAACAGTGAACGCGACAGAAAGTATCAAAGATGGGCAGGAAATTACATTGAGCTGTGCAGAAGGGAAGACAGCCAGTGTTTACGAAGGAAAATTAAAATGGAAACAAACCCATATTGATACCGCCAATTTTCATCTGCCAAAGTCGCCGAAAATACAGTTGATCATGGCAGATCCGGACAGGGCCTTCCAGCTGTCCTTTTACCCTAATTATGGTGTAGGTTTAGTTCGCCTGGAATTTATGATCAGCCATACCGTTCAGGTGCACCCAATGGCATTGGTACATTTTGATCAGGTAGAAGGAGAAGAAGACCGCCAGGCCATCGAGAAACTCACGGCTTCCTATCCTCTGAAAGAAAACTATTTTATCGATAAACTTTCCCAGGGAGTTGCCACCATTGCTGCGGCATTTTATCCAAAAGAAGTCATCGTACGCATGAGTGATTTTAAAAGCAATGAATACGCTGGTTTGATTGGCGGGGCTGCTTTTGAACCCAAAGAAGAAAATCCGATGATAGGTTTCAGGGGTGCCTCCAGATATGATCATGACCGCTATCGTGACGGTTTTAGATTAGAGTGTGAAACGATGAAAATCGTAAGGGATGAGATGGGCTTTAACAATGTAAAGTTAATGATCCCCTTTTGCCGTACCGTAAACGAAGGACAAAAAGTAATTGCCCTTATGGAGAAATATGGTTTAAAACGAGGCGTAAATGGTCTGGAAATTTTTGTAATGGCAGAAATTCCAAGCAATGTATTGCTGGCCGATGAATTTGCAGAAGTGTTTGATGGCTTTTCAATTGGTTCCAATGACCTTACTCAATTAACACTGGGGGTAGACAGAGACTCTGCATTAGTTGCCGGGCTTTTTGACGAGGAAAATGAAGCCTGCACCAAAATCATAACCCGAATGATAGGAAAGGCAAATAAACTCCATAAAAAAATAGGCATATGCGGGCAAGGGCCTAGTGATGATCACCATTTTATCCGAACCTTAATTGACGCCGGAATAGATAGCATTTCCTTCAACCCGGATGCCTTAATAGGGGGCATCCAGCAAGTGAATGAAGTCAACAAAATGAATACTTTATTTATGGACAGCTTATTTTAACACTATTCAAGTTTTTAAATATTTATCTTTATTAAAGTAAACCTTAAGAAAAGCTATGCCTGAAGAACAACCATTTTGGCATTTAAGCAGCCAGGACGCTTTGTCCTCCCTTTCTGCCACTTCAGATGGATTGAGCAGCCATCAGGCGGGTAAAAGATTGGAGCAATACGGGGCAAATACACTCAAAGACAGCTCAGGAAGATCTGGTTTATGGCTGTTTCTGCAACAATTTAAAAGTCCGGTTACCCTGCTTTTAATAGCAGCAGCGGTCTTGTCTGGCCTGTTGGGAGACGTTCCAGATACGATCATCATATTTGTGATTGTCTTGATCAGTAGCTTTTTGGGCTACTGGCAGGAGAAAGGAGCGGCTAATGCTGTCAAAGAGCTCCTTAAAATGGTTCAGTTGCATTGTACCATTTTAAGAGACGGGCAGCAACAGGAATTACCCTTTGAGGTAGTGGTACCTGGTGATATCGTTTACCTTTCTGCAGGTGATATTGTTCCCGGCGACGCATTGCTGCTAACCTCACAAGAGTTATTTGCAGATGAAGCCGCATTTACTGGTGAAACCTATCCTGTAGAAAAGGAATGTGCTGTTTTACCTGCGAATACCCCCCTTTCAAAACGATCCAATGCCTTGTTTATGGGCTCACACATCATCAGTGGCAGGGCCAGTGTTTTGATCATCCAAACCGGAGCGAAGACCGAATTTGGTAAAATCTCTGCTCAGCTTCAAACCAGTATCCCCGAAACAGATTTTGAACGCGGGATCCGGCATTTTGGATACCTTCTGATGGAACTTACCTTATTGCTTGTTCTGGTCATATTTGCTGCCAATGTACTCTTGCATAAACCTGTTCTAGACTCCTTTCTTTTCTCCCTGGCGCTAGCCGTAGGTTTAACCCCACAACTGTTACCTGCCATTGTCAGTGTAAATCTGGCTACCGGGGCAAAGCGTATGGCAAAACAAAAGGTTATTGTAAAACGGCTTTCCTCTATTGAGAATCTGGGGAGTATGACGGTGTTATGTTCCGATAAAACCGGAACAATTACAGAAGGCAAGGTGAATCTCAAAGATACCCTTGGTGTCGATGGACAACATAGCGATAAAGTACTTGAATATGCCTGGTTAAATGCTTCGATGCAACAAGGTTTCCATAACCCTATTGACGAGGCCATCAGTTCTGGTTATAAGGGCAACCCGGATTTTAAACTTCAATCTGAAATTCCATACGATTTTATCAGGAAACGTTTAACTGTAGAGGTGACCAATGCAGACTTGCACATCGTGATCTCTAAAGGCGCATTGAACAATATTCTTGCTGTTTGCAGCCAGGTAGAAATGGCAGACGGAAGCTTAGAAGACATTCAAAAGCATACTCCCCCAATAACTAAATCATATCAGGAATTCAGCAGCAATGGTTTTCGTACCTTAGGGGTCGCATTTAAGCCCTGGCACGAAGGAAAAACTTTTACAAGAACTGATGAACAAGGTATGGTGTTCATAGGGTTTATTACCCTTTTTGACCCACCTAAAGCTCATATTGAGGAAACCATCAAAAAACTAAAAGACCTGGGTGTAGGCTTAAAGATCATTACCGGAGACAATGAACTGGTGGCTAAAAGCCTTGCGCTCAGTGTCGGACTTGAGCACCCGGCTATACTGACTGGTCCTATGATTCAAAAGATGAACGACGCCGCATTAAGACATAAAGCAAGGGAAACAGATATCTTTGCCGAAGTAGAACCCAATCAAAAAGAAAGGATTATCCTGATGCTCAAAAAAGCAGGCCATGTGGTGGGTTTTATGGGCGATGGAATTAACGATGCACCAGCATTGCACACGGCAGATGTTGGCATTTCTGTAGACACAGCGGTGGATGTGGCCAAGCAAGCTGCAGACATCGTATTATTAGACAGAGACCTCAACGTGCTCACAGAAGGTGTTTTGGAAGGACGAAAGACATTTACGAATACCATGAAGTACATCTTTATGGCCACCAGTGCAAATTTTGGCAATATGTTCAGCATGGCAGGCGCTTCTTTATTTTTAGCATTCCTGCCTTTATTGCCTAAGCAGATCCTGCTCACCAATCTGTTAACAGATTTTCCTGAAATGGCTATAGCCACAGATAGGGTAGACCACGTGAATCTGCAGCGCCCTCAAAGATGGAACTTTAAGTTCATCAAACGTTTCATGATTACCTTTGGTTTACTGAGTTCTGTTTTTGATTACCTGACGTTTGGAGTGCTTATCTTGTTGCTGCATTCCAATGAAAAGACATTTCAAACCGGCTGGTTCACAGAATCCGTGCTTTCAGCCACGTTGATTGTGCTGGTGGTACGCACACGTTTACCATTCTTCAAGAGCTTACCTGGCAAGTATCTTTTTATGGCAACCCTGTTTATTTTAATTTTGGTGTTGTTACTTCCGTTAACACCTATAGCAAGCTGGTTTGGTTTTGTTCAGCTGCCTTTATCCTTTTATGGATGGATCTTTATGATTGTAGCGGTTTATATGCTTTCTGCAGAGCTCTTGAAACGCTGGTTTTATAAAAAATTATGACTAAACAGGCCAGGAACAGCATCTTTTCCCCATCCAGGATTGTATTTTATATCCTGTCTGTGGTGGTTTTCTATTTGGCCGTTCATTATATAGGCAAATTAAAAGACATCAAAACCTTATTGCTGGAAATGAGTCCCGTCTGGCTTTTTCTGGCGGCAGCCGCCCAGGTATCTACCTATGTGTTTAATGCTTTAATCTTAAAGGTTTTGCTGGGAAAGGATGCAAAAGAAATCCCATTCCTGGTCCTGATGAAAATCTCTGTGGTTATCCTTTTTGTCAATCAAGCCCTTCCAACAGGAGGAATCAGCGGAAATGGATATGTTTTTAATCAGTTGGTCAAAAGACAGATCGATGCTGTCCGTGCATTTTCAGTTCTTGTATTGGAATCTGTTGGATATTATATCGCTTTTTTAGGAAGTATTGTTTTTTTCTTTTCATGGTATGCGGTAGAGCATACTCCGATGAACCGGATTATTGTATATACCATCATTGTTGGTGTTGTTTTTTACTGTTTCCTTCTCCTGATAATGGCTGTTTTAAGTAACTGGCGGATCTGGAGAGGTATTTTAAGAAGATTAAGCAGATTTCCAAAGATTCAGCGCTATATCAAAAAGATAAACCTGCCCGGATTGACCAAGAGTAAACAAGGTATCTGGAAAATGTTCCTGGAAAATCAAAAAGCAACCTTTAAAGTCATTGGAATACAATGTGGCATTATATTGTTTGATATACTGACGGTTTACGCCATCCTGAAAGGTTTCCATGTGAGTCTGCCTGTTCATTATATTGCACTAGGCTTATTGCTCTCTCTGGTTGTTGGGGCATTGCCCATATCGCCAGGCGCTCTCATCGCTTATGAAAGTGCTATGACCTATTATTTTACTATACTAGGTGCACCTGTACATGCTGCGCTGATTGTCACTTTAATATTCCGCTTTTTAACCTTCTGGTTGCCTATACCCATAGGGTTATTCCTGTACAGGAACCTTCAGCGAAAGGCTAGAACTCAATAACCATCTACCTCTTCAATATTGATTTCATTTCCCTCTTTATCCTCTAAATTTAGAACCCATCTGAGTGTTAAAATTCTTGGTTCCAATATAGGGCAATCCTGAATGCATTCCCCTTCGGCATGAGCAACAATAGACTCCAGTCTATCCAGTTCTTTTTTAATTTCATCTGCAGTTTTCATCTGTCAATATTTATTAATCTATACCCTAAATTACCCAAGATAAGTTCAACAAGCGTTGATGGTGGTCAGCATAGCTGATGATGTAGATCACTTTTATAATGAAGAAACAATACGATATTTAATCGGGCTAGCTGTACCAGTTTTGTCATTGCCCATAGGTTATCAACGGTACGTAATGCCGACGAGATCCTTGTACTGGAGCAGGGTGAAATTATCGAAAGAGGAAATCAGGAGGAATTATTAAAACAAAAAGGAAGGTATTATCAGTTGTACAATGGCCAATTTGATCAATGTATATTTAAAATTTGAAGACATAAAATGGAAGAGAGACCTTTTGAATTAATTCTGCTGAGACATGGACAATCACAGTGGAATCTGGAGAACCGGTTTACCGGATGGCAGGATATTGATCTCAGCGAAACTGGAATACAAGAAGCTGTGCATGCAGGGCAGTTGCTGATCAATGAAAAAATTGATATAGCATTTACCTCCACTCTAAAAAGAGCTCAACATACGCTTGATATTGTACTGAAGACTTGTGGTAAGGAAAATGTTCCTGTCATTAAAGATAAAAACCTGAACGAACGGTGTTACGGCAACCTGGAAGGTTTAAATAAAGCAGATACAGCTTTAAAATATGGTTTGGAACAGGTGATGACCTGGAGGAGGTCCTATGATATCGCCCCCCCAGGCGGTGAAAGCCTTAAAAATACTGCAGAAAGGGTTATTCCTTATTTTAATGAAGTGATTGTCCCAAAACTTATGGAACACAATATCGTTTTAATCGTAGCCCATGGCAATAGCCTCAGGGCATTGATGATGTTCCTGGAGCATATTGGTCAGGAAGAAATTGCAAATACAGAACTCCCTACGGGAATCCCAAAAAGGTATATCATGGATAGAGATCTGAAGATTCTAAAAACAGAGTTTTTATGATCTACTGTTTAAATTATATTTGTACTATAACTTAACGTGATGAAATCACTGGGCCTTATTTCCGTCTTTTTAGTATTTGCAGCCTGCAATAGCCATTCAGATAACTCCTCCGGTTTACAAGTACAGGTAGACAGTCTGCAAAACAAACTCAACAACAGCTATAAGCCCGGATTGGGAGAATTTATGAGCGGGATACAGGTACATCATGCCAAATTATGGTTTGCCGGAATAAACAGCAACTGGAAATTGGCAGATTTTGAAATCAATGAAATCAAGGAATCCGTAGATGATATACAAAAGTTCAATACAGACAGACCTGAAGTCAAGTCTATTGGGATGATCAATCCAGCCATTGAGGGCATCAGTGAGGCGATAAAGAAACGAGATACCCAATTGTTTAAACGTAATTTTGGAGTTTTAACCAATACTTGCAACAATTGCCACAGAGCAACAGACCATGGTTTTAATGTGATTGTGATCCCAACAACACCTCCAGTTAGCAATCAACAGTTTAAGCCAGTTCCGTAGAATCATTTTATGGAATCAGCAGGAAAACAAAAGCCATTAGCGGAATTGGCAAAACTATTTCTGAAACTGGGATGCATTGGTTTTGGAGGTCCGGCGGTTCATATCGCTATGATGGAAGAGGAAGTGGTCAGAAAGCGTAAATGGCTCACCAATGAGCAGTTCTTAGACCTCATTGGCGCTACCAATCTAATCCCCGGTCCGAACTCTACAGAAATGACCATGCACATTGGGCAGCAAAGAGCTGGCTGGAAAGGACTGGTGGTGGCAGGCTTATGCTTTATTCTTCCGGCGGTACTGATCACCGGAGGATTTGCCTATGCCTATCAAATTTATGGTAAGCTGCCAGAAATACAGCCCTTTTTGTACGGCGTTAAACCAGCTATTATTTCTGTGGTTATAGCGATGATGATATCGCTAACCCGTAAGGCACTAAAATCAATTGAACTGGGGATCATCGGGTTGATTGCTGTTTTACTTGAATTTTATGGGGTAAATGACATTTACATTCTGTTTGGCCTGGGCTTAATTGGTCTGTTGATACAGGTTTTAAAAGACCATAAAATTCGCATAAATAGCATTCTCCCTCTTACTCTGTTTCAAATTTATTCCAGTTCTTCGGGAAGCTTTAATTGGAGGGTGTTTTGGATATTTCTGAAAATTGGTGCCATTCTTTATGGAAGTGGTTATGTACTCTTTGCTTTTCTGGATACAGAGTTGGTGAAAACAGGTTTATTGGGTAAACAAGAGTTAATAGATGCTATAGCAGTAGGGCAATTTACACCCGGGCCAGTGTTTTCTTCCGCCACTTTTATAGGCTGGCAAATGGCTGGAATAGGAGGCGCTGTGGCAGCAACTGCTGGAATTTTTCTTCCTTCTTTTCTTTTTGTTGCATTTTTAAGCCCTCTGATTTTAAAGTTAAGGAAATCAAAAGTGATGTCAGCCTTTTTAGATACAGTGAATATGGTGTCTATCGCACTGATTGTAACCGTATGCGTAGAAATGGGAAAGGCATCTATTGTAGATTGGAGAACCATCCTGATTGCAATTATAGGTTTTGTGGTAACCCTTAAATTTAAGCATCTTAACAGCGCATTTGTGATTATTGGAGGTGCAGGATTAGGCTATGTATTGAGTATGGTTTGAGAAATTCTTTAGGTTTTGCTGCTGATTTTAGGTGGTTCTATTGGTGCTTGCGGTCAATGAATGATCTAAGTCACTATTTGTCTT
The DNA here is from genome assembly GCF_016429005.1 of Pedobacter sp. ASV19. Lineage (GTDB taxonomy): Bacteria > Bacteroidota > Bacteroidia > Sphingobacteriales > Sphingobacteriaceae > Pedobacter. The sequence goes on along the minus strand of NZ_JAELTV010000175.1, from coordinate 910 downwards.
GCGCTTGCGAAGGTGGAATTGTTTAATCTTTTAAGAAAAGATCATCGTTTCGCCGATATTGTCATAGAAATTAAGCAGGCAGATAAAATGACGGAGAACCAGCAGCATGCTTTTGTAAGGGACTACTTTTCAAAAAGGTTATTTCTGAGTTAAAGAAATGGATCTTGTGGCATATCTCAACAAGGAACCGACGGTATGCATGGTATATTGGTTACTGGCCCAAGACACCTTTTACAGTATCCCGGTTCGGTTTTGAAACGGGAACCTTATCTCCATTAATCATTAATAGCATACCTCCGTCTTCTTTAAGCCAGCTTTTTACCGCTTCCGGGTTAACCAGATGGCTTTGATGTGTTCTCAAAAAGCCATGAGGTTTTAAAAGATCTGAATATTCTTTAAGTGGCTTTGATACCAGGATTTTATCGCCATCCATCAGTAAAAATAAAGTGTAGGTATTGTCAGCTTCACATCGCAAAATATCACTTATGGTCAAGTATCTGATCTCATATTGCTGCGGTAAGGCGATCTTTGGAACTGTCTTTTCAGCTTTGGTCAATTGCTGAAGTAAAAAGTTGACCTGATCGGTCTGTATCTTGTTTTTTACTTTATTTTGCGCTTTAGACACCGCTGTAACCAGTTCAATTGGATTTACAGGTTTCAAAAGATAATCTAAGGCAGCAAACTTCACCGCCTGAATTCCATATTTGTCAAATGCGGTTACAAAAATAACTTCAAATGTTCTTTCTTCAACCATGTTTAGTAAATCAAAGCCAGATTGTGTACCCCTGTCTCTTATACACATCTCCGAGCCCACGAGACAGGCAGCTCTATCGCGTATGCCGTCTTCTGCTTGAAAAGGGGGGGGGGGGGGGGGGGGGGGGGGGGGGGGGGGGGGGGGGGGGGGGGGGGG
>NZ_JAELTV010000174.1 GCF_016429005.1 Pedobacter sp. ASV19 | reverse complement strand
CCCCCCCCCCCCCCCCCCCCCCCCCCCCCCCCCCCCCCCCCCCCCCCCCCTTTTTAGATGTGTATAAGAGACAGCTACTGAAACGGGCTTTCCTAACGGAATTTTACCGAAGTCATAAGATTCTTTATCAAATTTAAATTCTGCAGGTTTAGTTTGAGCGTTTGTTGAAACTGCTATACCTAAGATGAAGGAAAATAGGACAATTAACTTTTTCATGTTTGTATGTTTTAAACAAATTTAATGTTTAAATTGTTATTTCAAATAGTATTCCAATATATAAATTACGTTACATCGCTAACCCCGGCTTTATAAAATGTTTATCTTTGTGCCGTAACATAAATGCTTATGACGCCAAATAATAAACTTACTACGAACCCTATTGATGCTTCCGAGTTAAGTTTTGAAGACTTCAAAACGATTGTGATTAACGATTATAAGATTGCTTATGAAAGTCGGCAGGCAAGTTTGTTGGGACGTAAGGAAGTTTTAACGGGTAAGGCAAAATTTGGCATTTTTGGTGACGGTAAGGAATTGCCTCAAATTGCCATGGCTAAAGCCTTCAAGAACGGTGACTGGCGCTCTGGCTATTACAGGGACCAGACCTTTGCTTTTGCGACAGGTATATGTACACTGAAAGAATTCTTTGCGCAACTCTATGCAAATCCTAGTGTAGAAGCAGATCCGGCATCGGCAGGAAGACAAATGAACTGTCATTTTGCTACCCGCTCTATTAATGAAGATGGCAGCTGGAAAGACCTTACAGAGATGAAGAACAGTTCATCTGATATTGCGCCAACAGGTGGACAAATGGCCCGGTTGGTTGGGTTGGCTTATGCCTCCAAACTTTACCGTGAAAACCCGGAGTTGAGTTATTTGAAAAATTTCTCCGTTCATGGAAATGAAGTGGCTTTTGGAACTATTGGTAATGCTTCTACTTCTGAAGGTGTTTTCTTTGAAGCTATTAATGCTGCCGGGGTTTTACAAATTCCAATGGCGATGTCTATCTGGGACGATGCTTATGGGATTTCGGTTCCTGCTAAATATCAAACGACTAAGGAAGATATATCGGAGATACTTAAGGGTTTCCAACGGGATGAAAATGCAGAAGGTTATGAAATCTATAAAGTAAGGGGCTGGGATTACCCTGCACTTTGTGAAACGTATCAGCAGGCCATTGAGGTTTGCCGAGAACAGCATGTTCCTGTGTTGATTCATGTAACTGAAGTTACTCAGCCTCAGGGCCATTCGACTTCTGGTTCTCACGAAAGATATAAAGATAAGCAACGTCTGGATTGGGAGCGGGAATATGATTGTATCCTTCAGATGCGTAAATGGATGATCGAATCAGCCATGATTACGGAAGAAGAGATCACCGAGTTGGAAGCAGCGGCTAAACAGTTGGTACGTGATGCGCAGAAAGAAGCCTGGAATGAATATCTGGCTTCTATTAAAACTGAAAAAGACCAGGTAGTTGATATGGTTTCTGCCTTAGCCAAAGGCGACAACAGGTTAACTAAAATTGCATCAGAATTATCTGGTGCCGCAGATGCTCAGCGTAAAGAAGTATTTTCTTCTGTAAGAAAAGCGTTGCGCTTAACGATAGATAAACCATCTGCAGAGCGTAGTGCACTTGTACAATGGTATGCAGATCAGGAAGACCTGAATGCAGATCGCTACAATTCCAAGCTGTTTACAGACGGAAAAGAAAGTCCGTTCCTGGTTGATCAGGTGGCAGCAGAATACGAGGACCATGGAAAAATGGTAGATGGAAGGGAGATTTTAAATGCTTGTTTCGATGCCAATTTTGCCCGCGATCCGCGTCTGGTAGCTTTTGGAGAAGATTTGGGTAATATTGGAGATGTAAATCAGGGTTTTGCCGGTTTACAGGCTAAATATGGTGAGCTGAGGATTACCGATACGGGTATTCGTGAAATGACTATTGTAGGACAGGGGATTGGATTGGCTTTGCGCGGTTTGCGTCCAATTGCAGAGATTCAATATCTGGACTATCTTCTATATGCTTTAAATATTTTGAGTGATGATCTGGCCAGTTTGTCTTACCGGACTAAAGCTGGACAGAAAGCTCCAGTAATCATCAGAACGCGTGGACACAGGCTGGAAGGCGTGTGGCATTCGGGTTCTCCGATTTCAATGATCCTGGGTTCCTTGCGTGGCCTTCATCTTTGCGTACCACGTAATATGACGCAGGCTGCTGGAATGTACAACACTTTGTTTCGTTCTGATGAGCCTGCTATTGTTATTGAATGTTTGAATGGTTACCGTTTGAAAGAGAAGTTACCTGAAAATGTTGGATCTTATACTGTTCCGCTGGGGCAGGCCGAGGTCATTCAGGAAGGTTCAGATATCACGGTGGTTTCTTACGGTTCCACTTTACGTATAGTGGAAGAAGCGGCAGAGGAATTGGCTCAAATGGGGATTTCTGTGGAAATTGTTGATCCGCAGACGTTGTTGCCCTTTGATTTGAATAAAGTTTGTGCAGGGTCTTTACAGAAAACGAATAAGCTACTGGTGGTTGATGAGGATGTTCCCGGTGGTGCAAGTGCTTATATTCTGCAGCAGATCCTGGAAGACCAGCAGGGGTATTATTCTTTGGATGCGCAGCCTAAAACTTTAGCGGCAAAAGCACATCGCCCGCCATATGGTTCTGATGGAGATTATTTCAGCAAGCCTTCAGTGGATGATGTTGTTGAAGCGGTTTACAAGATGATGCACGATACGAATGCTTCTAAATATCCTTCTATTTTTTAATTTGCCTCGTCGATCTGAGTTTATCTCAGGATCTTAAACGATTAAAACAAAACAAGCAGGCTATAGCCTGCTTGTTTTGTTTCTGAGCAAATGGTCTGCAAGGACCAGTGCTGCCATAGCTTCGACAATAACGACTGCTCTTGGAACTACACATGGATCATGGCGTCCTTTGCCTTTGATCTCTGCGACGTCTCCGGCTGCGTTAATGGTTTGCTGATTGTGCATAATGGTGGCTACAGGTTTAAATGCAACGGTGAAATTGATTTCCATACCGTTGGAGATTCCCCCCTGGATACCGCCAGAAAAATTGGTCAGCGTCTTAGGTGCTCCGCTGGCGGGAAGAAAGATGTCATTGTGTTCTGACCCTCTCATTTCGCTGCCTGAAAATCCTGAACCATATTCAAATCCGTGTACCGCGTTGATACTGAGCATTGCTTTGCCAAGATCTGCATGTAGTTTGTCGAAAACCGGATCACCCAGGCCAGGAGGACAGTTACGAATTACGCAACTTACCTTGCCGCCAATGGTATCTCCATCTTTTCTAATAGCATCAATGCATTCGATCATTTCTTTTGCCGTTGCCGGGTCTGCGCAGCGTACAATATTTTCCTCTCTGATCTGGAGCAATTCTTCGACCTTAAGGTCATCCAGATTAGGAGCATTTATCTTCCCTACGGCAGAAACATGGGCAAAGATCTCGATTCCATGGTGCTTCAAGAGCAATTTAGCTACAGCACCAGCTGCAACACGTGCAGCTGTTTCCCGGGCAGAAGAACGGCCGCCGCCTCTATGGTCTCTGATGCCGTATTTGGCGTCATAGGTATAGTCGGCGTGTGACGGACGGTAAACATCTTTATTGTGTTCATAATCCTTTGATCTGTGGTCTTCGTTAGGGATCAGCAATGCAATTGGTGTTCCTGTACTTTGACCTTCAAAAATCCCGGACAGAATCTCTACAGTGTCACTTTCTTTTCTCTGGGTGGTGATCTTGGATTGCCCTGGTCTTCTTTTGTCCAGTTCCGACTGGATAAATTCCATGTCTATGGGTAACTGTGAAGGACAACCGTCGATGATAACTCCAATCGCTTTTCCGTGCGATTCACCAAAGGTGGATATTTTAAACAATTGCCCGAAGGTATTTCCAGCCATATTTTTTTATTTAAAATTAGATTTCAGTTACGGTAAAACCTGCTTTTTGTAAGTCTCTCCAGAAATCGGGATAGGATTTTTCAACCACATCCATTTCTTCCAGTACTACCTCTTTGATCAGCAAGGCCAGCGGGGCAAAAGCCATGGCCATCCTGTGGTCTTCATAAGTAGCGAAGCTAACGCGTTCAGGAAATTTAAGTTTTTCGCAATTTAAGGTATATACCTTATTGTTTTCAGTTAAAACTACACCAATTTTAGCCAGTTCATTCTGCAGTGCTTTTACCCGGTCTGTTTCCTTAATCTTTAAGGTTTCAAGTCCTGTAAAGACCAGATTTTTTCCAAGTGCCGCCGCACAAACAATAATGGTTTGTGCCAGGTCTGGACAATCTTTCAAATCAAGAATTTCCTGGCTGAAGTTTTTATCAGAACTGACTAGACAGATGCCATTGGACGTTTTTGTTGTTTGTACGCCAAAAGCGAGCATAATTTCGCGAATGCGGCTATCTCCCTGTAGACTTTTATCTTTCAGGTAAGGTAAGCTGATCTGTGCTTTCTCTGCGAGGGCTGCAATAGCATACCAATAAGAAGCAGCGCTCCAGTCTGGCTCAACAGTTAGAGTGGCAGATTGGAAGGACTGAGGTTCGATGGTGATCCTGTTTTCAGACCAGCTGTGTGTAATGCCAGCTTCTTTTAGCATATCCAGCGTCATGTTGACGTAGGGAAGGGAGGTCAGTTCTCCTTCTATTTCTAAGGTAAGCCCATGTTTCAATGCAGGGGCTACCATTAATAATGAAGAGAGGTACTGGCTGCTCACATCACCTTTAATCTTGACCGTATTGGTTTTTTGGTTTAAAGGACCTGTGATGTTTAGCGGCGGAAAGCCTTCTTCTCCTGCATAAGTGATTTCTGCGCCAATTGCTTTCAGTGCTTCTACCAGGATTCCAATCGGCCGTTGTTTCATCCGTTCTGTTCCGGTAAGTAGAAAATTACCATTTGCGGCAGATAAATATGCTGAAAGAAAGCGCATTGCTGTACCCGCAGGCCCCACATCAACAGTATGCTGATGTGGGTGATTTTGCGGAATATTATTCAGAATGCGGTCTAAAGTAACGGTATCTGCAGCATTAGACATGTTTTCTACTTTTACAGTTCCTTTGCTCAGTGCAGCCAGGATCAATGCTCTGTTACACTCGCTTTTAGAACCCGTAAGAGTGATTTCTGTGTCTATATGTCTGTTCCCATTAAAAGAAACAAGCGCATTTTTACTCATCGTTAGGCTTTAACTTCGGTGTGTGCTTCTGCAGCAATTCCTTTTTCGGCTTTGCCTGCATTCATGATTTCTGTTTGTTTTTTGATGGATTCGCCGTGTACCAGTTCCAGGAATCTTTCGGTGAAGTTCAGGTCCAGGTTCAATGCTTTTGCAAAGGCAGTTCTTTTTTGCATAATCTCATCCCAACGGTTTACCTGTAGAATGGTTACGTTGTTATCTCTTTTGTATTGACCAATTTTTTCTACGATAGCCATGCGCTCTCCTAATTTTTGGATCATCAGGTCGTCGATTTTGTCAATTTGTTTTCTCAGGTCAGCAAGTTTATCTGTAAATTCTTCGTTTTTAGATTCAGGCTTGCGAAGACTGAAACGTTCTGCAAGTTCTGCTAAAGCGGCAGGGGTAACTTGTTGTTTGGCATCTGTCCAGGCTACTGAAGGATCAATGTGAGATTCGATCATTAAACCTTGCATATCAAGATCCAGTGCTTTTTGTGCAATGTAAGGGATCAGTTCGCGGTTACCACAGATATGGCTTGGATCGTTGATGATTGGTAATCCCGGGCAAAGTGTTTTCAACTGAATGGCCAGTTCCCACATTGGTTCGTTACGGAAAGAGCTTTTCTCAAAAGAAGAGAAACCTCTGTGGATAGCACCTAATTTAGTGATTCCTGCATTGTTGATTCTTTCTAAGGCACCAATCCATAAAGATAAGTCTGGGTTTACAGGGTTTTTAACCAATACAGGGATATCTACGCCTTTTAATGCGTCAGCAATTTCCTGTACAGTAAAAGGGTTTGCTGTAGATCTTGCACCTACCCATAGGATATCAACGCCTGCTGCTAATGCTTCTTCTACGTGTTTTGCAGTGGCTACCTCAACTGCTGTTGGCAGGCCGGTTTGCTCTTTGGCTTTGTTTAACCATTCCAGACCAATGCTTCCGATACCTTCAAATTCTCCCGGACGGGTACGTGGTTTCCAGATTCCAGCTCTTAAAACAGATACTTTTCCTGTAGCGGCTAATAAATGTGCGGTAGATAATAGTTGTTCTTCAGTTTCAGCGCTGCATGGACCAGAGATGATTAATGGCTCGTTTTTTACGTTTAACCAGCTGCTTAGTGGCTGAATGTTCAAATTTAGTTTCATTATTGGAGGGGTTTTTTAGTTTTTAATATTTTGTTTTAATTATACTTTATCGTTTTTGGCGTATTCGCCCATGATGTTAAAATTGACAGTGTACTTGAGGGCCTTACGTACTGCAGTATCGTACTTCTCCATGTTGTCCCATTCGATATCTACATAGAAATAATACTCGTTCCTTTTTCCCAGTACCGGCATGGACTGGATTTTGGTCAGGTTAACTTCGTAGTTGGCGAAGATGTTGAGTACTTGTGATAACGCACCAACATGATTGCTGACCTGGAAACAAACAGAGGCTTTGTTGATTTCTCTATCGTCTTCCGATTTGTCCTTTTTCAGGATTAGAAAACGGGTGAAATTTTTCTTGTTAGATTCAATCCTTCTTTCCAGGATGGTCAGGCCATATAATTCAGCGGCAAGGGTGTTGGCAATGGCTACTGTATCAGTAAGCTGCTCATCGCGGATTTTCTTGGCGCAAGCCGCAGTGTCCACGCTTTCTACCACCTGAAGGTGTGGAAATTCATCAATGAAATCGATACACTGGCGAAGAGCAATAGGGTGGGAGGTAACATATTTTACATCTTTCAGTTTTACACCAGGTAAAGCCATCAGGTGTAACTGTATGGGAAGGTAAACCTCACCTGTAATCGCAAAATTGAATTCTCGCAGCAGGGTATAGTTTGGAAGCAGACTTCCGGCAATAGAATTTTCTATGGCCATCACCACGAAGTCTGCTTCGCCCTGTTCCAGCTTTTCGCAAGTCTGTTTAAAAGAGTTGCACTCTACAGTTTGAATGTCTTTACCGAAAAATTTGAATGCAGCTTCCTCGTGGAATGATGCTTTGATACCTTGAATTGCTACTCGTGTTGCTTTTTTCATTTTGCTTAAAACAAAAAAAGTCCCGGCTTCAGGCCGGGACTTTTGTATACAGTTATATTGTTATATTTCTTGCATATTAGTCCCGGCTCTTACTAAAGTAGTAAAAGTAACCAAACCAATATGTAGTAATGTTGTTCATTTTTGTTTTCGTTTTGCCAAATGTACAAACAAAATTTAATTTGTCAATAGCTAATTAAAAAAAATTATTTTCCGTGCTCTGCAGCCTTCAGCTCTTGCTGCAAAACTTTAGCAATCTTCGTGCTGCCATCATGGCTCCATCCCGGTGGGTAAAGGGCATATTTAACCTTGTCTTTAAACGTAGGAGCCTTCTTTATATCGGAAGAAAGAGCTACGAACTCGTGGAAAATAATGTTAACGGGTCCTGTATCTGCAGGTTGTGTAGTCAAGCCATATTTTATTTCGTCTGTTGGAAGCTCTTCCTGGAACGTGCCAAACCAGCGGTCCCAAAGAATCAAAACCATCCCCATATTTTTATCCAGGTAGCGTACGTTACTGGCATGATGTACCCGATGGTGGGATGGGGTAACGAATATATATTCAATAATTGGGTGTAGTTTTCCAACGGTTTGGGTATGGACTATGTTCCCGTAGATTTGCGTAACGAGGTAGGCAAAAAGAATATCCAGTGCTGAAAAGCCCATAAAAGCCAGTGGGAGGTAAAAGAAGACACGGTACAAGGGTTCGAATACGGTAGACCTGAACCCTGTAGTAAGGTTAAAATGTTCTGAGGAATGATGGGTAACGTGCATTGCCCAGAAGAATCTTACATAGTGGCCAACGGTATGGAGAAACCAGTAAAGAAAATCCTGGGCGAGGATCAGTATGGTCCAGTAGACATAGGGATTTTGTATCTCAAAAAACCTGAACTGATAACAATAATCCAGGAGAAAAAATGTGGCCGTTTTCATGCCCAGGTTGATCACGATGGCAGCACACATCAGGTAAACATTTGTCCAGGTGTCTCTTTTGGTATAAAGCTTCCGGTCATGGATATAACTGAAATACATTTCTGCAAGAGAAATAACCAGAACGAGCGCAAAGAGCGTGGTAACCGTTATATTTCTTGGATCAAACAGCATAAATTGAATTGTAATAAACTAAACTTTCCAGGATGTCTTTCTCCGTTACCCGGCAATTGTATTCGCAATGACCAATATGATCAAGTAATGAAAACAGAATCTGGCCATGTTCGTTCTTCTTGTCACTTTGCATCAGTTTAAGCAAGGCTTCAAAACTATCCGGAGCAATGGTGTATTTTGGATAGAGGCTGGTGATGTAGCTGGTGATGTCTTTTAATTCGGTTTCTTCCAGGTGATTGTAACGCTGGGACAGAAAAGCTTCGCAGATCATACCTATAGCAATAGCCTCGCCATGAGTGAGTGGTTTCTGGTCATGATTCAAGGCGTAGCTTTCTACGGCATGACCAATAGTATGACCAAAGTTCAGGATTTTTCTAAGATTCTGTTCTTTCGGATCTTCGGTAACCACGTTATTTTTAATCTCTACAGAACGCAATACGATGGCTGGATCAAGTTGTTTGAAGTTGCTGTTTTTTAGCGTCTGGTAGTAATCTTTATCCGCGATTAAACCGTGTTTAATGACTTCGGCAAAGCCCGACAACAATTCCCGTTCTGAAAGTGTGTTCAGAAATTCATGTTCAATAAATACAGCTTGAGGAAGGGTAAAAGTACCCACCATATTTTTTACATTGTCTACGTCTATTCCTGTTTTTCCGCCAACGGAAGCATCTACCTGTGACAGTAGGGTAGTTGGTATATTGACAAAATCAATTCCTCTTTTATATGTAGAAGCTACAAAACCGCCCATATCGGTAATTACTCCACCACCCAGATTGATCATCAGAGATTTGCGATCTGCTTCAAAATCCAGGAGTGTTTTCCATATGCCGATACAAAAATCTATATTTTTGTTTTCTTCTCCCGGATCGGTTTCGATCAGGTCAAAACCGTTAAAATCATCCAGCATTTCTCTGAACACAGGCAGGCATTTTTCAGAAGTATTGCTGTCCGAAAATACAAATACTTTGCTGTATTTTCCTTTTTCTATCAGCTCCATCAGTGGCGCTAGGCGCGTTTCAAAATGGATAGTGCTTTCAAAACTTTCTAAACTTGCCATTAAATTACTTTAATTGATTGCCCCATAAAATTAATCACATCGCCTGCACGGACTTTTAAACGCTTGCGGTAGTCTACCTTGCCATTGTATTTTACCAGTCCGTCTTCTACAACAGTCTGCGCTTCACCACCACTTTGTACCAGTGCTGTGGCTTTTAAAAGTTGGATTAAGGGGATAAATTCGCCTTCTAGCTTAAATTCTATCATCGTGCAGCAAATTTACAATAATTACAAAGTGTTTTACCATGGTTCGGCATGGAATTTATATTTTTGCACCGTCTTGACTAACTTATATTGACATATGGAAATATCCCCCAGAAAAAGATTGAATTTCGAAAACACTGAAATTGCTTTTCGAAATAAATCGAACGCTGACCTTAACAGTGCTTATTGGCTGTTCAAAGCTATAGGCAGTAATTTTTTGACACAAATCGGCCCTCCAATTACTAATTTCTTTTTAAAAGCAGGTTTGCCGATCAAATCTATCATTAAAGCAACCATATTTAAACAATTCTGTGGCGGTGAAACGATCGCAGAATGCGAACATACCATAGGGCAGCTTGCTCTGGGCAGAGTAGGTACCATTCTGGATTATTCTGGATAATGATTGGCCAGGGCTTTATTGGCTCTTTTTACGGCCAGTTCTTCTTTCCAGGTCATGTATTTCTCCCTGAAGTTCCCTTTCATGAAATCATCAAATTTGCGTTGAAGGG
>NZ_JAELTV010000173.1 GCF_016429005.1 Pedobacter sp. ASV19 | reverse complement strand
AGATGTGTATAAGAGACAGGGCGTAAATATTAGAAATATGTACTTCTATAACTGGCGTCTTTATGGCGGCAATTGCATCAGAAATCGCCACGGAAGTATGCGTATACCCACCTCCATTCAAAATGATACCATCAAATGAAAAACCAGTTTCATGCAGTTTGTTGATCAACTCTCCTTCTACATTGCTCTGATAATAATGAATATCAACCTCTTTATAGTGTTCCTTCAACCGCACCAGATAATTTTCAAAACTCTCGTTACCGTAAACACCAGGTTCCCTTACCCCTAAAAGGTTCAAATTTGGTCCATTTATAATTTGTATCTTCATCCCGTCAAACATAATGGTAAAAATTTACAGTATAAAATTTTTGTGTGATAATCCATCCCTACCTAAAAGAATTCAAAAGTTACCTCAAACTGGAACGTGCACTTTCCGGAAACTCTGTCGACGCCTATCTGAACGATGTAGCCAAACTCAGCCAATACCTGGACGCGGTAAACCTCAATCTGCAGGTTAAAGACATCCATACCGAACATTTAAAGGCATTCCTGGTCTGGCTTCATGAACTGGGTGTACTTCCCAATACACAAGCAAGGATCATTTCAGGTCTAAAGGCTTATTTCGGCTACCTGCTTCTGGAAAAACTCATCCAGACCGATCCCTCAGAACTACTCGAAACGCCAAAGATTCGTAGAAAGCTCCCAGACGTGTTAAGCATTCACGAAATTAATGAACTCATTGGAGCAATTGATGCCTCAAAGCCCGAAGGCATGAGAAACAAGGCCATTATAGAAGTACTCTATGGCTGTGGCCTCCGCGTTTCAGAACTGGTTGACTTAAAAATCTCCGACCTCAACTTTGAATCCGAGTTTATTAAAGTAACCGGTAAAGGAAATAAAGAAAGGATCATTCCCATAGGCGCAACCGCGCTTCATCTCATTCGTATTTATATCACAGAGATCAGAGTACACCTGAACATTAAAAAAGGGAACGAAGATTTTATTTTTCTCAACAGAACGGGCACAAGTCTGTCCAGAATATCCGTCTTTACCATGATCAAGAGCCTGGCAGAGCAAATTGGCCTAAACAAAAACATCAGCCCGCATACATTAAGGCATTCATTTGCAACACATTTAGTAGAAGGCGGTGCAGACCTGCGTGCAGTGCAGGAAATGCTGGGACATTCCAACATCACCACTACAGAAATTTATACCCATCTGGACAGAGATTACCTGCAGGGTATCATTACTCAGTTCCATCCAAGAAATTAGAAGACAAGGTCTTATCGCATACAACTCACCATTCTGTCCTTACCTTGCATATCCTTTTTAAGCGTAATTTGTTTAAAGCCTTTGAACCCCAGCATTTCAACCGTTTCCTTTCCAAGATATTCATTGATTTCGAAAAAGAGTAAGCCTTGCGGGTTCAAATGCGCCAACGCAAAATCAGCGATGGCTTTATAAAAAATCAAGGGGTTTTCATTACTCACAAAAAGAGCACCATGAGGCTCATGAGCCAACACATTTTCATGCATTTCCGGCTTCTCATCTTCCTTGATATATGGAGGATTACTCACAATCAGATCAAAACTTTCAGTTCCGGAATACGCCAGGATATCTGCCTTAATAAAATTCACAATTGCTTTATTCATAGCGGCATTATACTTAGCCACCTCAAGTGCATCTGCAGAAATATCCAAAGCAGAAACATGGAAACCATCCAATGATTTCTTCAACGCAACAGCAATGCAGCCACTCCCGGTACCTATATCCAGCAAGCTTCCCCCATTCCGGCCTTTCAGCACTTCAATAATCCAATGAACCAGTTCTTCCGTTTCTGGACGGGGAATCAAAACCGCAGAATTTACCTTGAAAGGAAATCCATAAAACCACGTTTCTTCAAAAATATACTGGATAGGTTGTCCAGCCTTCAGTTTTTCCAAAACTTTCAGGTATTTGGACAAATCAGAAGCCTCAATATCTTTATCCAGATGAGTCATTACCTTCGTTCTGCTCCAGCCCAATAGCTGATCTAGCATCCTGTAAAACAATGCAGAAGCCTCTTCCTGGTTATAAAATTCAGTGCCTTCACTAATAAAAAGGTCTCTTAGTTCTTTAAAATTCATGGCCTGTAAAAGTAACTAAATCAAACAATATACCTTACTTTTGCCCTAATGAGAGATGAATTATATATGCAGAGATGCCTGGAACTGGCAGAATTAGGAATGGCTTCTGTAAGCCCAAACCCAATGGTCGGCTGCGTCATCGTCAACAATCATAAAATTATTGGTGAAGGTTATCACCAAAAAATAGGGCAGGCACACGCCGAAGTGAACGCCATTCATTCTGTACTGGAAAAATATGGCGAACAAGCCGAAAGCCTGTTAAAAGAAGCCACAGTATATGTAAGCCTGGAGCCTTGCGCACATTTTGGTAAAACCCCACCCTGTGCCGATCTGCTGATCAGACACCAGGTCAAAAAAGTAGTCATAGGCAACAGAGACCCCTTCCCTGATGTCAACGGCAAAGGCATATCCAAGCTGCAAAATGCCGGCATAGAAGTCATCCACGGCATTCTGGAAGAACAATGCAAACAGCTCAACAGGCGCTTTTTTACCAGAATAGAAAAACAACGGCCCTACATCATTTTAAAATGGGCACAAACAGCCAATGGATTTTTTGCACCACTAAAACCTTCCATGCAATGGATTACAGGTGCACTTTCCAAAAAACTGGTCCATAAATGGAGAAGCGAAGAAGATGCCATTCTGGTTGGCAAAAAAACCGTATTGATCGATAATCCGGAACTCACCACCAGAGCGTGGCATGGAAAAAATCCAATCCGGATCGTTATCGATAAAAAACTCGAAATTCCATCTGATAAGAATATTTATAACGATACTGTTAAGACCATTATTTTCAATGAATTAAAAACAGATGTAGTTCATAACCTGCATTACATTCAAATGGAAGATATGCAACACTACCTGCCGCAAAAAATCGCTTTCCAGCTTTACCTGATGGATATACAATCGGTCATGATTGAAGGCGGTGCCAATATCTTAAATCAGTTCCTTTCATCAAATTTATGGGATGAAGCAAGGGTTTTAACATCCACTGTAAGTTGGGAATCAGGTATTTCTGCACCGCGGATTAATGGGAATATTGTAAGTGTTTCCCCAATAAATGAAGATCAACTCATTCTATATAAAAATACGTCGTCCTAATGATATACATCCTCTTAAGTATTTTTTGCAGTGTTACTGTAGCTGTTTTTCTAAAACTCGCCAAGCGATATAAGATCAATGTGATCCAGGCAGTTACCTGGAACTATCTGTTCGCTATCTTATTTAGCCTGGTGTTTTTCAGGCCAAAGGTAGGAGACCTGCTCCAGGCACCATCGCCAATATATATCGGGCTTGGTATCTTATTACCTGTTGTCTTCTGGATACTGGCCGCCTCAATCAAAAATATTGGAATTGCAAAATCGGACATTGCCCAGCGCTTGTCTCTTTTTATCCCCATACTCGCTTCCTATTTCCTGTTTAAAGAAAACATCAGCGGATTAAAACTTGCAGGCCTGCTCACCGGGATAGTCGCTATACTCCTTACCTTATTTAAAAAACAAGGCAAGAGAAGTAGCGGCCAAATTTCCGACTGGATCTACCCAACTGTGGTATTTATAGGCTTCGGCATCATCGACGTTCTGTTTAAAAAAATAGCACAGGTACAATCCATGCCCTTTACCACTTCATTAGTGCTGGTATTTGGGCTTTCATTTATCATTTCCCTGATCGCTATTGGGTATCTAGCCATCGCAAAAAAACAGAAGCTGGAACTGGTCAATTTTTTATGCGGCTGTATCCTGGGTGCCTTCAATTTTGGCAATATCTTTTTTTACCTCAAAGCCCATCAGGCATTGGCCAGTAACCCCTCAACCGTATTTGCGGCCATGAACATGGGCGTTATTATTCTAGGTAGTCTGATTGGACTGATCATCTTTAAAGAAAAGTTCATCAAAATCAATTATATCGGACTCCTGCTGGCCCTTGCCTCTATTATTTTGATCACCTTAGCTCAGTTGCATGCTTTTTGAAGATACCTATAATACCATTGAACAGTCATCCGAAGGACTTTTTAAAGATAAGGGAAGTAAATTTATTGGCTATGCCTATCCCATCAGCAGCGAAGATGAGGTAAAGTCCATCCTGCTTAGCCTCAGATCTGAGCATGCCAAAGCCAGGCATTTCTGCTGGGCACTGCGTTTAAGTCCAGACAGAAGCGTATTCCGGCTAAACGATGACGGAGAACCCTCAGGAACCGCGGGAAGACCCATATTAAATACACTGTTATCTGCAGACCTCACTAATATCCTGGTGGTCGTGGTCCGCTATTTTGGAGGAACACTTTTAGGTGTACCGGGACTGATCAACGCCTATAAAAATGCCACCATAGATGCGCTGGATCATGCCGTGAAAATTCAAAAAACTGTCAATGACCTATACAGGATCACTTTTGATTACCTGAGTATGAATGACGTGATGAAAGTAATCAAAGATGAAGACCTTACGGTTAAGCAGCAATCCTTCGATACCAACTGCAGCATGGACATTGAAATCCGGAAGCTAAAACTAAATAAGGTCATTGACCGTTTAGAAAGCATAGACAGTGTAAAAGCAACCTATCTCAGTACCATTTAACAAAATTAACTCTATATACGATGAGCAAATTATCAGAATCAGACTTGGTGATCAATGAAGACGGAAGCGTTTATCACCTTAATTTAAGACCTGAAGACATTTCCAAGACCATCATAACTGTAGGAGATCCGGACCGCGTTTCCGAAATCACTAAATATTTTGACCGGATAGAGCTCAAAAAAGGAAAAAGAGAGTTCATCACCCATACCGGCTACCTTGGGCAAAAGCGGCTAACTGTTTTATCCACCGGTATTGGCACAGATAACATAGACATCGTCATTAATGAATTAGATGCCCTGGTGAATATAGACCTCGAATCCCGCGAAATAAAAAAGGACCTTACCTCTTTAAACATCATTCGCATAGGTACCTCCGGCGCCGTACAACCCGATCTGGCCATGGGAACCATCCTGGCTTCCTCTTTCGGACTGGGACTTGATGCACTGATGAATTACTATGTGCAGGAACACTCCGGAGAAGAACACAGTTTGCTCGATAACATCAAAACACATTTCGCCCATCTGAAAAACATCCATCCCTATCTCACTGCTGCCAGCCCGGAACTGCTACATACCATTGGAAAAGACCTGTCACAAGGCATAACAGTTACTGCGCCTGGTTTTTATGCGCCACAGGGCAGACAGGTCAGGGCAAAAAATGCGGTACCCAACTTTATCCAGATGATCAACAGCTTTAAACAAGGACCTTACCGCATTACCAATTTAGAAATGGAAACAGCAGGTATCTATGCCCTTGCTAAAACACTTGGCCATAAAGCATTGTCTATCAATGCCATTCTGGCCAGCAGGGTAAACTTTGAATTTAGCAAAGAGCCACAAAAAGTAGTAGAGAACGCAATTAAACTGATATTGGAACGCTTAAGTTCCAGCGAAAATTAATTCCTTCAAACAGAAGCAGATAAAATCAGAATTCTAGAAATTACCCGTTTAGGCAAACAAAATGTGGCTTAGCAGTGTTAAATTTAAAGATTAAATTGAGAACGAATGTTGAAAATTTTAAAACATAAACTTGCAATTTTTACTGGAAAAACCCTTCTGTTAAATAGTGGCGATAGCAAAGAACTGGAAATAGGTAAAAGAATAGTGTCGGTTATAGCAGGTGCTTATATCTTTCAAAGAGGAATACGCACAATTTATAAAACCCCTGCTATGGGTGTACAGGAACTCCTGCTGGGAGGCTTTCTATTGTATAATGGTGCCACAGGAATTAACGCATTGGTCGATAAGAAACCAAAGGAGATTTCTGATGTAAGAAAAAACCAAATACAGGGAAACGATCCTGCTGAACGCGTACCGGCTTTCGTTTGATAAATTCCCTGACCGGGAATTACAATCTGTTTCGAAAGATACTTGCATTTGCCCTTAGTTTTCTAAGGGCAATTTCCCGAAGTTGCCGCACACGCTCCTTCCCAATACCTAAAGCCCTGGCTATATCCTGCAGCTGAACCGGTTCTGTATTGCACAAACCAAAATTTAAGGTCAATATATATCTTTCTCTTGGAGACAGGATGGACATCATGCGCTCAATATGACCTTGTAGAGACTCCGCATCTATACTTTTATCCGGAGCGTACCTGTAATCTCTCAGTACATCCAATAAAGAACTACCCATATCCGATATAGCATCCACCGAAACCGGTAACCTTGCATTCACCAGATAATCTTCCACACTTTCTTTCGCAATCCCCGATTGTTCAGCCAGTTCTTCAGCTGTAGGAAGCCGTTCCAGCTGTTGTTCCATACTTTGTATCACATTGTTCAACTTGGTAATGTTACTTACCTGGTTGAGCGGAAGCCTGACCGTACGTGTCTGGTCACCCAAGGCCTGCAGAATGGTTTGCCTGATCCACCACACTGCAAAAGAAATGAACTTAAAGCCCTTGGTTTCGTCAAATCGTTTTGCAGCTTTAATAAGCCCAAGGTTTCCTTCATTAATCAGATCCGTCAAAGCTATTCCCCTGTGCTGATATTGCTTCGCAACCGAAACCACAAATCTTAGATTAGAGACAATCAGCTTGTAAAGAGCTTCCTGATCTCCTTCCCTTACTTTTTTTGCTAAAATGCATTCCTCATCAGCCGTTAAAAGTTCAAATCTTCCAATCTCGTTCAGGTATACATCTAAAGATTCAGATTCCCTTTTAGTAATACTTTGTGTAATCTTCAATTCCCTCATACTACAGGTGCTATTTTCATAATTATCTAAATATTTACTTAAATCAACATATTTGTATGTCACTGGCAAATATTAAAAGATATTTGAAAACAGAAAGCACATCCCCTACATTCCGGAAATAAACCTGAAATGCCCTGATCAATCAGAACTAAATTCTTAATATACTTCAAAACACCTCATAATATTTAGCCCAGAAAATGTCATTTTACAAGGAACTGACTTCAGAAGCGCCTTTTTTTGCATTAAAAAAATTACTTTTGCATTTGATAAAAAGACAATGAGTAAAAGAGGCAGAATTTTAGTAGCCATGAGTGGCGGAGTGGACAGTTCAGTAGCAGCAGTGATGTTACACGAACAGGGATATGAGGTAATTGGCCTAACCATGAAGACCTGGGATTATGCCACTTCAGGAAGCAGCAGCAAGGAAACTGGATGTTGTAGCCTGGACAGCATCAACGATGCCCGTACACTCGCTGTAAATTACGGCTTTCCTCATTATATTCTCGACATCAGGGATGAATTTGGAGATTATGTCATTGACAACTTTGTTGATGAATATCTTGCCGGACGTACCCCAAATCCATGTGTACTTTGCAATACCCATATTAAATGGGAAGCCTTGTTAAAGCGTGCAAATAAACTAGACTGTGAGTTCATCGCCACAGGACATTATGCCAATATCAGACAACAAGACAGCGGTAGATATGTGATTTCCAAAGGTCATGATGAAAACAAAGACCAGAGTTATGTACTTTGGGGCGTATCACAGGAAAACTTATCGAGAACACAGTTTCCATTAGGTTCCTTTGCCAAATCTGAGATCCGTCAAATGGCGCTTGATATGGGACAGGAAGAACTTGCTAAAAAGAGCGAAAGCTACGAAATATGCTTTGTACCAGATAACGACTACAGGGCCTTCTTAAAACATAAAGTAGAAGATCTGGAAGAGAAAGTAGCCGGCGGAAACTTTGTTCTGAGCAACGGTATGGTTGTAGGACAGCACAAAGGCTATCCATTCTATACCATAGGACAACGCAAAGGCTTAGGTATTGCCTTTGGTGAACCTATGTTTGTTACCCAGATCTTACCAGAAAGCAATACCGTAGTTTTAGGCCGTGCAGACGAACTGGAAAGACGGGAAGCTATGGTGCGCAACATCAACCTGGTTAAATACGCCAACATCAACGATCCAATGGATAACGTGATCACTAAAATCCGTTACAAGGATGCAGGAATGCTGAGCACTATTGTACAGGAAAATGATAAAATGAGGGTGGTATTTGACCATTCTGTATCCGCAATTGCTCCAGGTCAATCCGCAGTATTCTATGAAGGCAATGACCTTCTGGGTGGTGGTTTCCTTTGCTAAAATCTGCACCTTCCCTAGTATGCACAAGAAAAATAGGTTTTCTGATCTCGCTGAACCTTACAGGTTCTGAGGGTCGTTCGTCAAAACCTATTTTTCACTTATGCAATCAAGAAGAACGCAGTTTCTTTAAAATACCCACTACCGGACCCTTCGAAAAAGTGATCTGGTGGCTTAAACCGAAAGCATTAGACAAAGAAGAAGATTTACAATTTATATTTGTTTTTGCATAAAGCAGTAAATCATTAACGGTAGAACAAAGACGTCCACGGGTTTCCCGAAAACGCATTAAAAATTCCTTTTGCTATTTTTGCCAGAATATTAGTGATGATTTGATTTAAAAATGATGTGCATTGCATCTCTGTAGCCAGATAATTGGGATTATCGGCTGCTATGACCAATTCCTCAGGGATAAATAGCCATTTCATCGAATACAATACGAATTTAAGTCCTATCCATTACCTAGCTGTTGGCTATCTGTTGTAGGCCGGAAAAAAACAGGGATTTCTTTTTTATACGGTCACCTAATTTGAATTTTCTTTTATACCAATAGTTCAACATAAACTTTATATTTATTTCAACGCAAAATTTCAGCAAGAAACACAAACTGCCATGCTTATACCTGACTTAAGGACAGATCGCTGTTTGTTCGTTGATCTATCGCTATTCCTTCGGAAAACACCCCCGTTCAATTGAACAATCCGCATTCTAAAGCCAAAGTTACAAAGATTTAATGTGCCAGCAGGTACAAAATAGGTAGCAAAGAATTAGGCAACTTCAAATAATTTTGAAGGTATATCTGGTAGTTTCGAGGTTGTTAAACAAAAATTAATTTCAAAATATCAGAAAAAAATTCTATGTTTACATCGAGAGCGTTAATTTAATGAAAAGGGGCTGATCGAAAGATTTGGTCCCTTTTTCTTTTCTTCACTAACTACCCCTATCTCTCAAGTACTCTGCTTCAGCCCTATACAAATTTCCCGGTCTCCACCCTCCCTCTGCAATTTGCTATGAAAAATTCTCGTACGCTGCGGAAAGACCTCAGAGATCTGTCCGCTCCTTCAGCGGACCTGATATCGCTAGTCTTGAAGCAGCTGTACAGAATTTTTCAATAAAAATTTTTCAACAAATCCACTACACCAACATTTACGCATAAAAAAACCTGGTCAGCAAATCTCGCCAACCAGGTTCAAAAAAAACAATTAAAAAACTACCAGTAAATACCGTAAAGCGCAACCAGTAACCCAACAATAAGCAATGCGCCAACCGCAAAACCCGTAGTCGTTTTGAACATCTTTGCATCGATCTCCAAACCTTTGCTTTCGCCCCCAGGTTTAAACTGAAGCATACTAATAATATACATACCAATAACACAGAATACAAACACAAAACCCATTCTGTCAATAAATGGAATCTCAAAAACCCCAGAAGAATTCTTAACAGAGAAACCCATACCTGATAACCACGAAAGATCCGTCCATAGAGGTAAGAATTTTAACACCAAAGACAACATAAAACCACCAATCGTAGCAAAAAGCGCCGCATCAGAAGTCGTCTTTTTCCAGAAAAAGCCTAAGATAAACATCGCAAAGATACCCGGAGAAACAAAACCCGTATACTCCTGGATATATTGGAAACCACCCTTTTTGTCAATACCCAAATGCGGAGCAATCAAAACACCCAGAATCATAGCCACAATAATGGTCACCTTACCTGTAACCACCAGACTCTTCTCCTGTCTCTTATACACATCTCCGAGCCCACGAGACAGGCAGCTCTATCGCGTATGCCGTCTTCTGCTTGAAAAGGGGGGGGGGGGGGGGGGGGGGGGGGGGGGGGGGGGGGGGGGGGGGGGGGGG
>NZ_JAELTV010000172.1 GCF_016429005.1 Pedobacter sp. ASV19 | reverse complement strand
GTGTTAAATAATGCATGCAGCAATGGGAGATTGATATTTGAGGGTTTGAGAGCATTATTCGTTGCCTTTGAATCAATATTTGTAATATTGACTTTTTTAAAAAAAATATTGCAAATATTCAGGCAAGCCCTACAGATATGGAATGAAAATCGCCGAATATTTACCAGCCTATTTATAGAAGTTTTCAATGCATATCTTTATAAAGTAAATCACCCTCATTCTGAAAATAAAAGAGAATTGTTTATATATTTATGTTTCTTCGTTTTGCTAATTTTTTCTCATCCCAGAGTGTCAGAACTCCTTTTACCATTTTCTGGATTTTGATCCTGTTGTTCAATTCCTCCTGTAAGGATAAAGAAAAATCAGGAAAAAGCCGGCTGCCTGCCCCGGAGAACGTCATTTCAGAAAAACGCTATTTATCCTTGATCATTTCAATGGATACACTGTCTTTAGATGAATCTAAAAAAGTAATTTATACACAGGATAGCTTGCTTAGTAACAGTGCGGATCATCAGACCAATCCATTTTATCATTATTTCAGGGCGCAAAAGTATGGCCTGGAAAAAAAGCAGGACAGTGCACTTGCAGAGTATAAGAGAATATCCGACAAACAAAAGCATAGTGAAATAGTCCTGTTAAAAACTTATAATATCCTGAGCCAGGATCTTGGTAATTTGATTGTTGATGCCTCTTTAATGAATAAGATACTTTCAGCGGTGCATGTAGCAGAAAGTAGGGAGAGTAAAATCACCTATCAATTCTATGACCTGGCTGCCAGAGCCTATTACCAAAATGAAAATCAAAAAGAAGCACTGGCCTATACAGAGCGTTATTATAACAAACACCCCTATAAATTACATCCGGTCATTCAGCAACGGTATTATGATATTTCCTTCCTGCTGGCCTCCAGTATTGATGATTACAGCAAAATGATGATGTACAATAGCAAGGCACGTCAGCTTGCCCGCAGCATTCGAGACAGCCTTGCTATTGCCCGTACTTATGATTATGAATCCCAGATTTATGCCCGTCAGGGACAATACGCTAAAGTGCTGGTTTGTAACAAAATTTGTTTTAATTACCTGAAGAAAACCAACAACCTGAACAATGTTGCTTATAATAATATAGCGGTCAGTTTTATTCGGAATCACCAACCCGACTCAGCGATCCACTACTTCAGGGAAGCCATTGCTTTTGTCAAAAAGAACCCCAGAAATAAACAGAATCAGAATTATTACAAAGGGCTTTCTGAAGCTTATAAAATGAAGGGAGCTTATGCCAGTGCACTTCGTGTAATTGATTCGGCCTATGATATAGAAGTAAATAACATCAGGGAAATAGAAGCTGTGAAAATTGCGGAACTGAAGGAAAAATATGAGGCAGAAAAAAAGGACCGTAATATAGCCGAACTGAGTAACCGCAATACACTTAATGAGAAAGTGATCCGCCAGCAAAAGTGGACGCTTTTATTGGCATTAGTGGTATTAATGGTTGTTATTTCCTTCTTTTACAGTATACACCGCCAATACCGGTTAAAGGAAAAAAACAAGCTGCTGAGCTCAGAGAATAAACGCTTAAATATGGAACAAAAATTGTTGCAGGCACAGTTAAACCCACATTTTATTTTTAATTCGATTGCAAACCTGCAAAGTCTGGTAGCTTCGGGAGATACCAAAGAGTCTGTTCGCTACTTGACCGTTTTCTCTGGTTTATTGCGTAACATTTTGGAACAAAGCCGTAAGGATTTTATCAGCCTGGAGGAAGAAATTGTATCCCTCGAAAATTACCTTCATTTACAGCAAATGCGATATATAGCTTTGTTTGATTATCAAATAGACCTCGGTAAAGATCTTGATCTGGCAGCTCTGCTTATTCCGCCTATGTTGGTGCAACCTTTTGTTGAAAATGCCATAGAACACGGTTTCAGAAATATTGATTACAAAGGGGTTTTAACAATCGCGTTCAAAACAGACAATAACCAAATATTCATTACTGTTGACGACAATGGTACCGGCCTTGCATTTAAAGAGCCGAAGGGGCAAAAGAAACAGTCGCTTGCCGGAATCATTCTTAAAGAAAGACTGGAAGCGCTCTTCAAATCCAGCGGACAGGAAGCGAAATTTGAGATTGTAAATAAACAAGGCAATGGAACGCATGGAGTTACTGTGAACATTGTAATACCAAAAATAAAAGACTAAACCAGAAATGCACATGAAGCTTTATATACTTGAGGATGAAATACGCATACTGCAGCATTTAATGCAGGTTGTCCGAAATATTCCCTATGTACAGTTGATCGGGAACTCGGCGGAGGTTGCACAGGCATTAAAAGAAATACCTGCGTTAAAACCAGATATCATTCTGGCTGACATCCGGTTAAAAGATGGAGACAGTTTCCAGTTGTTTGATGAGATAGGTAATGAAGATTTTCAGGTGATCTTTCTCACGGCTTATGACCAATATGCTATTCAGGCACTCAATATGGGGGCTTTTGGTTATCTGTTGAAACCGATAGACGGTGCGGCACTGGAAGAAATACTGAATAAATGCTTCCATCATAGGAAACAAGAGCATTTTGATCGGGAGCAATTGGAGATTGCCCGCCAACATTACCTGGCCCAGGGCGTTGCAAGTGCAAAGCGTATTGCATTGAAAAGTGTGGAGTATATTGAAATTGTGGGGATAGAAGATATTGTATATTGTAAGAGTGATAAAGGCTATACGACTTTTTATCTGCAGGATAAACGAGAGATCCTGGTTTCAAAAGGATTGATAGAATATGAGCATATCCTGGTGCCTTATGGATTCTTACGGTGCCATCAGTCTTACCTGGTCAATTTCCATTATGTAAAAAAATATTATAGAGAAGGGTCATTACAAATGTTAAGCAACGAGCAAATACCTGTTTCCAGTCGTAAAAAGGAAGAAGTACTCAGATACCTGGAGAATATTTCCTGACATCATTTTCCTTTTCTGTGTTGGTACATTAAAGTTTAGCTAAGATTAAGCAAACGGTTGCGCAGGCTTGCAGTTGTTGCTCCGCTGATTTATTCTTAAAATAGCTCTACAAAATAACCACATATGAACATGAAAACAACATTTTATCGTTTGGCCTTGCTGGTCATGATCGGCTTCCAGACGAATCTGACCATTGCCCAGGAAATTAAGGTCATGACCTATAATATTTATCATGGCGAAAAGAACTATGATAACGGAAAAAGCAATCTGAAAGATATTGCACGGGTCATCAATGAATACAAACCTGATTTTGTAGCCATGCAGGAAGTGGACAGTATGACCAACAGAACGGCTGGCTTTAACGGTGGAGTTCCCAAAGATTTAGTGGCTGAACTAGCTAAACTGACAGGAATGCATGGTTTTTTTGGAAAAGCAATGGATTACAGCAACGGTGGATATGGAGAAGGGTTGCTTTCCAGACATCCGGCTGTTTTGAAAGTCTATCACCTTCCTACGCCGGCAGGCGGTGAGGGGAGAGCAATGATCACGGTGAACTCCACACTCCCTAACGGAAAGAAGATCGTATTTGGAGGAACTCATCTTTGTCATGAATTTGAAAAGAACAGGGTAGCACAGACTGAAAAAATCGTCGAATTGCTTGCCGCTTCAAATCTACCGGTTATTCTTGGCGGAGACTTTAACATTACACCTGATACCCAACCATACCAGATTCTTACTTCAAAACTTCAGGATGCGGCTGTGGTATATGGCGAGCCTGCACTTACTTTTCCATTCGATAAGCCGAGTGAAAGAATAGACTATGTTTTTCTAAGCAAAGGCAAGTCGTGGAAAGTGACGGACGTAAAAGTGATTAAATCGGATGCTTCTGATCATATGCCATTGCTAGTTACCTTAAAATTAAACTAAGCGATTAGGAATGGCGCACAGCGATCGTTCCTGATCTTTTTAGTAATTCGTCTAATTTTTTAGACGAATTACTTGTTTGTCTAAAAACATAGACGTAGATTGCATGATAAACCCATCATGTATGAAACAGTTTCTATTTATTGCAAGCCTCTGCAGTCTGACTTTATCTGTCCTCGGTCAGCAAAAAGTATCTATCAACGCACAAAATTCAAGTCCATCAGAAAAGAAAGCTATCGACAAAGCCTCTCTCCGGTGTGTTTATCAGTTTAGTAAAAAGAAACCAGGCGCCGGCCAGCCTTATCGTTCTGATCAGATGGTTCTGGAAATAGGCGAGCGTTTCTCTAAATTCTATGATCCGGCAAGGCAGCAAAGAGATTCCCTGCTCAATGACCGGATGAAACATACCGATCCATCTACGATCAAAAGTGTACATGTGTTTAAGGCTGAATCTGCCAAGGACTTATCATCTATGCCCGGAACTGTTGGTTCAGGTTCGCAGGATGGCGAGAGCTACCAGATCGTTAAAGATAAACAAACCAATAAACAGACCATCCTGGATTATGTAAGTGCCATTGCTGACCGGTTCAAGTACACAGATGAGCCAGGAAAACTGGAATGGAAAATCTCTGGTGAAACCGATACTGTACTGTCCTATACCTGTCAGAAAGCCAGCCTTCATTTTAGGGGAAGGGACTATATTGCCTGGTTCAGTACAGATATTCCGGTAAGCGACGGCCCCTGGAAATTTAATGGCTTGCCTGGGCTGATCCTGAAAATCGAAGATACGGAGGGTTTATTTACGTTTAAATTGGTGGGATTAGAGCAGCTACCGATACCTTCACCTATTCTGCTGGATGATTCCAGGGCAATTGTATGTACCAGGGAGGAATTTGAAAAGCAAAAGAAAAAGCAGGGGGCAGGCATGCAGATCAATTTAACTGCTGGTGTAATGACCATAGCCGAAATGCCTGGTAAAGTGGATCTCATCCCTATGGAAAAAGAATGAGAAAGCTGTTTCTCCTTATGCTGTGCTATGGTGCTTTTTCTGCCCGTGCACAGACCATGATTAGCGGCATAGTTAGTAGTAAAGCAGAAGGAAAAGGGCTGGCAGGCGTGAGTGTCAGTGTGAAAGAAAAAAATGCCGTGGAGTTGCTGGCCTTTGTACTTACCGCAGATAAAGGAGTGTATAATCTGAAATTTAAGAGTCAGGCAGATAGTGTTATGGTGGTCTTTTCGGGTTTTAACCTCAAAAAAGAGTTCATTATGCTTGCCAATAAAACTCAGCACTTAGACTTCAGTATGACCGCTGAGTCCATCAAACTTAGAGAAGTTAAGGTGAAACTGCCTAAAATCCGGCAATTAAGTGATACCCTGAACTACAATGTAGAGGCCTTTTCTGATAAAAATGACCGGACCATAGGTGATGTTTTGAAAAAGATGCCAGGTATTCGGGTTAATGAGAATGGTTCGATCACTTATAACAATAA
This sequence comes from Pedobacter sp. ASV19, assembly GCF_016429005.1. GTDB lineage: Bacteria > Bacteroidota > Bacteroidia > Sphingobacteriales > Sphingobacteriaceae > Pedobacter. Next base: position 4,962 of record NZ_JAELTV010000172.1, on the reverse strand, counting down.
ACCCATTAATAAATTCTATATAGAAAGTAAAGACCTGCTACAGGGCAGGTATGGCCTGGCGACCAATAACATTGAATTTAAAGACGTAGCGACAGTACAGGTACTGGAAAATCACCAGCCCATAAAAGCTTTGAAAGATAAAGAGTTTACTGATGAGGGCGCTATCAATTTGAAACTAAAAGACACGGCAAAAGGCATACTGATGGCCAATACCCAGCTGGGCATCGGTTTGTCACCCTTATTATGGAACAATGAACTGGTGACCACTTATTTTGATAAAAATAGACAGGGCATCAATACCTACAAAGGGAATAACAGCGGCAATAATGTTGTGGCTGAAATGGCCTATCTCTATCCGGGAGCCAATTTTGCAGGGAGCCAGGGCGGTATGCTCTCCGTACAATCGCCCTCGGCCCCGGCAATCAGCGAGAAGCGTTATCTTTTCAATCAAAGCCATACCGGTTCAGTAAACCAGCTTTGGACTTATGGTAAAGACCTGCAGCTCAATGCCAATATCAATTACATCAATGACCGGCAGGAAAAAGAAAGCTATGCACGTTCTGTCTATTATTTGCCCGGCGACAGTCTGCTGGCTATTGAAGAAGCTTTAAAGTCAATTGAACGCATCAATACCGTAGAAACAAGCCTGCAATTAAATGCGAATACAGACCAGTACTACCTGGATAACGCTTTTAAGGTCAGTGGGAAATGGAGCAGGGAAGAAGGCACTATCCAGAACATCTTCCAGGACCTGAACAAGCCTGTATTTAAAATAAGTAATATCTTTAGTCTGATCCGGAACCATAAAAAATCTACTGTCCGAATCTATTCTTCGAATGCTTACAGCAGTACACCTCAGGATCTTAAGGTACACCCTGTGTTATATCCCGATTTGTTTCAAGGAGCAGAAAGTTCCGGATTTATAAGGCAGGCGCTCAGGCAAGGGCAATTTTCTTCAGCCAGCAAGTTTGTTTACGGACTGGACAAGGGGCTCTGGAAGCAGAACTATACCCTTGGCCTGAACGCGAATATTCAAACACTGGCTTCCGAACTTCAGTCAGGTAATACTTCAGGTGAACAGTTTATTGTTCCTGATTCATTGCGTAATAACCTGAACTGGATTGCCTATGAGTTTTACCTGAGTCCGGATTATATCTATAATAAGAACCGGCTCCGGATAACAGCAGCGGCACCATTGGTCTATACCTTTTTGTATAATTATAACCGCATCACTGCACTGGAAAAAAAAGTGCGTCGGTTATTTTTTAACCCTTCTTTGAACATCAGGTATGAACTCAATTTACTCTGGAATATTTCTGCCTCCGCCCTTTACGGAAATGAACTTGGTGGAATAGAGAGCGGGTTAACCGGGTACCTCATGCCGTCCTACCGGAGTTTGGTGAGAAATGAAGGTGAATTACCGGAACAAAAGAAACAATCTTACAATTTTAACCTCAGCTACCGCCATCCATTACATGCCATTTTCTGGAACCTGTCTGCCAGCTATATCAAAAACAGTATGAACTTATTATATGGTTATAACTATGAAGGAATAAGAAGTCTAAAAGAAACCTATTTAATTCCAAATATATCAGAAGGTTACATTTTTTATAGCAGGTTGAGCAAAGGGCTGGACTTCCTGTCCTCAACCCTGGCGCTGGAAGTGGACTACAGCAAATCGAAAGCTGTACAAATCAGTAATGGAGAACTGATCGGTTTCACCAATCAACGCTTTGGCTTAAGGCCAGAAATATCCGGCAAACTGGGTAAATGGGCGAGTTTATCTTATCGTTTCCAGTACAGCAGAAGCATGAACAGGGTACCTGGTGATCAGGGCAGGTTTGCGCCCATCAGCAACGCCGTCCAGCGCGGGCAGCTGAACTTTTTCCCGGGGAGTGGCCTTACGCTTAACCTTGGATTGGAGCACTTTTATAACAGCGTAATCATTTCCGGAACCAAATCGCTCAATTTTGCAGACGCAGGTGTTAAATATGTATTTAAACGCATGGAGTTTAACCTCGATTATACCAATATCTTAAATGCACGCCAATATGTATCTGCGTCTTATACAGACATCAGCACTTTTTATACCGCTTACCAGCTCAGGCCAGCACAGGTACTGATGAAAGTCAGGTTTAAGATTAAATAATTGTTTGTTTGTCTATAAAATTAGTCATACATTTATGATGCTATGGAAAAAAATGCGCAGTTAACAAAAGCTGAAGAACAGATTATGCAGGTATTATGGGATTTGGGCGAAGGCACCGTTCAGGATATCCGCGACAGGCTGGAGGAACCCAGGCCGGCAAGAACCACAGTATCTACCGTACTGACCATCCTGGAGAATAAAGGCTTCGCTTCTCATCACGGACAGGGCAGGATCAACAGGTATGTTCCATTGGTCGCAAAAGAGGCGTATTCCAAAACGCAGTTATCCGGTTTACTGAAAAATTATTTCGGTAATTCATTTGCTGCAATGGCCTCTTTTTTTGCAAAAGAAAATAATTACAGCATCGAAGAACTGGATCTTTTGCTTAAAGACACCCGTGAAGAACTGAAAAAGGAAAAAGAATAGTATTATGGAACAGCTGGTCATCTATCTTTTAAAATCTGCATTGTACACGCTAATATTCCTGGGTATATACTGGTGTTTTCTAAAGAACGAGACCTTTTACAGGTTTAACCGCTGGTTCCTGTTGCTGGGCTTGCTTAGCGCTTTAGCTCTTCCTTTTTATACCTATACTTATCAGGTGCACCTGGTTTCCCCCCTTAACATCAGCGATCCAGTTTCAACGGCAGCCGGACCTAAAGATACCGGGTTTCCTTTATGGATATATGTATTGTCGGGAACCTATCTGACAGGTATTTGCTTTTTAGTGCTGCGCCATTTGACAGGGATCCTGAAAATTCAGCAGATTATCGTCAAACATGGCTATATTTTGTCAGATGGCTTTAAGTTGATAGAAACCCCGGATTTCAAGGCCTCATTCTCCATTTTTAACTATATTATTATGGATAGTAAAGCCCATAGTTCTCCGTTGGAAAAGAGACTGGTCCTGGCGCATGAACTGGCGCATGTAAAACAAATGCATTGGGTAGATCTGTTGTTGGGGCAGCTATTTTGTACGCTACAATGGTTTAACCCTTTTGCCTGGACTTACCTGGACAGGATAAAACAGAATCATGAGTTTCTGGCAGATGAGGCCGTATTGTTGCAAGGACATTCTGTAGCTGTATACCGCGCTACATTGATTAACCATACGCTGGGTACTCAGGTGTTTGCCCTGGCGAGTTCTTTTGCCCAAATAGATCAGTTGAAAAGAATAAAAATGATGATGAAACCCGCTTCGGCTTCTTTTAGAAAGTTTGCTGTTCTGCTGGTTTTACCTGCCCTGGCATTTTTCCTGTGGGCATTTGCCAAACCAGAACTGATCATCAGCCCCCTCGCTGTTTCTAAGATCGCTCAACCAAAGGTAGTTCAGGAAAAGCCGGTAACGACTGTTGTTCAAAAGAAGAAAATAGCTGCGTCAAAACCTAAATCAAGGGACAAAGCACCTGAAGAATCAAAAACGGTTAAAGCACCTGTTTTTACCGCTTCTGTCCCGGCAGATTCCATTGTAAAACAGGAATCGGTTGTTGTGAAAATGCCTGACGCAACACCAGAACCTTTGGTATTTGTTGATGGAGCAGAGCGAACATCGATGAGTGGCCTAAACCCTGACGATATTGCGGCCATTTATGTGTTGAAAGACAAATCAGCCATAGCTGAATACGGTGAACGGGGCCGGAACGGTGTGGTAAAAATCGAACTAAAAAAGCCAAATCGGTCAGCTTCTTATAGCCAGCCAAAGGCAAATATGTCGTCACTTTAAATTTTGGTTCACCCTGAACTTTACAATTTTGCTGATCAATTCCAAAGGAAGTCTCTGGTCAATAGGAAACTGTACTGATCCTTTTGCACCTTTATAACCAGACAGTTCTTCTCTGTATGCTTCAAGTCCAGATGGTGTAGGATAAAATCCAATATGCTTTTTGTAAGCAGCAAAATGAACCAGATTTCCCTTAAGAGTAAAAGTCGGAATACCGTATTTAATGGCTTCTTCTGCATTAGGTGCTGCTTTTTGGATGGTCTGCCTGAGTTCCTGCAAAATCGCCTGAACCTCCTCTGGAAAACCTGAGATATAGTCATCTATATCCTTTGCCGAATTACTTTTGATTGTATTTTTCATCTGAATATCGTGTTTAACGGAGTAATTCAAATTTACCATCCTTTTTCAAAAATATGGTACGTAAAAACGACAATAAAAGGGGAGATTGAGACAAATGATTATGTCTTATAGACAGTCAATCCGGAAAGATCAATGTTCTGGTAAAATGCGGGCACAAAGTCCTGCAATTCATTAAGGTGCTTTTGACCTTCTTGTTTCAGTCTTTTATAGGTGGCCGGTTGGTTATGTTCTATGTCTGTTAAATTGCGCAGATAGTGATTCTTATTGGCATCTGGTCGCTGGATCTCATCCTTTTTCAAGGCATTTGAGGTATGATTTTGTTTTCTTCATCAGGTTGGATTTTTACTTGTTTTTTTAAACTTTTATAAAGCATAAAACCAATGATCAATCCGCTTAGAAGTCCGCCGATGTGCGCTGCATTATCAATACCTCCTGTTAAGCCCATTAACAGATTAAAGCCGATAAATATTGAAGTGCTGATCAAAAATGATTTTGCAAAGTCAGGAGGAAATACTTTCATCAGCAATAAAGCAAGAAATACCCCATAAAGTCCAAAAATAGCTCCTGAAGCTCCAATGCTGACGGTCGCCTCATGCCACCATATACTCGAGACACTGGCAAGAATACCGGTTAATATATAAATAGCTAAATACCTTATCCTGCCAAGAAGCGGTTCGAGGAATATGCCTATAAATAAAAGCCCGTAGATATTGTTGAGTACATGCATCAATCC
>NZ_JAELTV010000171.1 GCF_016429005.1 Pedobacter sp. ASV19 | reverse complement strand
CCCCCCCCCCCCCCCCCCCCCCCCCCCCCCCCCCCCCCCCCCCCCCCCCCCTTTTAGATGTGTATAAGAGACAGCTTTTGGCATCTTTATCTGTTTTTGCCATCTTTTCCACTTTCTGGATGCGTTTGGTTACGGTATCGAGATCTTTCAACTGTAATTCAGTATCGATAATCTCTTTATCACGGATCGGATCAACAGAACCATCTACGTGGATCACATTTCCATCATCAAAACAACGCAGCACGTGAATAATAGCATTGGTTGCCCGAATATTTCCAAGAAACTGATTACCCAGACCTTCGCCTTTGGATGCCCCTTTTACCAAACCGGCAATATCTACGATTTCAATGGTGTTGGGAACAACACGGTTTGGCTTTACCAGCTCTTCCAGTTTGGTCAGCCTGTCGTCGGGAACAGTGATTACGCCAATATTAGGCTCTATAGTACAAAAAGGAAAGTTTGCTGCCTGAGCTTTTGCGTTCGATAAACAGTTAAATAAGGTAGATTTCCCAACATTCGGTAAACCTACTATACCACATTGTAATGCCATGAATAGTTTTGTCTTAATTTGGCGCAAAGGTACCAATTTTTTTGAATTCAGACACTGAATAAACTTGCAGGGAAGGCAAATAATAATTATGTTTATAAAACTGAAAATATAAATTAACATTATCACTATGGAAAATTTCGAAGAAACTGAAGAGACGAACGCATTGCCCGAGAACGAAACTCCTGTTGAACAGCCAGAGATTAAACTTATTGTAACTGAAGATATTCGCAGTTATCTTTATGATATGGCAAAATGGACCAAGTTTCTGGGGATATTTGGATTTGTGATTTCGGCCTTGCTGGTGATGTGTGCATTTGGCGCAACTGCTTTTATTGCTTTCCTTTCAAAATACAGTCCTGGAACGCAGATGGGGTCTTTAGGCGCTGGATTTATTATGGTCTATTTTATATTCCTGGCACTGTTATATTTTTATCCGAGCCTGATGTTATTCAAGCATGCAACTGCCGCTCAGAAAGCCGTTTTATTTGGCGACCAGCTTAGTTTGAGTGCTTCGATGAGCAATCTGAAGTCTTTTTTTAAGTTTTGGGGAGTCCTGCTCATTGTACTGATTGCAATGTATGTGCTGATTTTTGTCTTTGCAGGTATAGCCGGTATTGCGGGTACAGCTATGGGAGGGCATTAAACAAGAAGTTCGTTTTGATACAAGAGGCCGGTTATCCGGCCTCTTGTATATCTGATCAGATAAAAACAGGTGTTCTGTTTTCTACATGATATTTGAAATTTTTAATTTCCTTTTTTAGTAAATGCTCAAAATAAGGATTAAGTATTCTGGACAATCCGATTCCGAGCCCGCCACCCATTGGCCGGTAGGAGAGTACAATTTTTAACAACGTATTCCGGCCGCCAGCTAAAGGCTCAAACTCCACCCGGCCCACATGCTGGAACAGAGAAGCCCGGTCTGATCTCCATCCGATAAGACGTCCAGGCTCATCTTTAACGATTTCTGCATTCCATTCTACAGAAAACAGGTTGCCAAGCACATTGGACTTCCATGTGGATAGTTTTTCGTCTACCACTTTCACATCAAGTAAACGTTTAATGCCGTGAGGAAGTTGATTTAAATTTCTCCATTGAGTATATACCTCTTGCGCCGGCAGATCAATTTCGAATTCTCCACGAATGTTTACCGCATGAGGTTTATTGCTATCTATACCAAGGTAATCATAAAAGAAGCATTTTCCGGTTATACCACGATAGGCGAGATAAGCTCCGTACAAAATCCTGGATTTAAAAGGGTTTTTGAGGGTACTTCCAATTAATATGCCGCCAAGTAACAAAGAAAACAGGCGCTCATTTGCTCCTACATTCTCGTAGTGGTGTTTTTCGATAGAAAATTTTCCCGAACGGGGTTTAAGGGTGTGAAGTTTTAGCTCAGCCATACCAGAATAGTTTGATTGAGATATAAACAGATAAAATGCATTTGTGTTTGAACATCTAAAAAAATGTGTTTGACAGGGAGCGTCAAGACCTGCCAATCTTTAACGCCCCTGTGCAAACACGACCTAACCAACCGGAGATCCCGCTCCGGTTATCGTTTATGCCCCTGCCTCGGCAACGGGCTTTATCGTTTCTTTTACTTTTTTCTGGTAAGACCAGTAAAATACTATTGGATAAACAAACAAACAGAATATCGTATTGGTAATTAATCCACCTATCACTACAATAGCTAAAGGTTTAGAAGCTTCAGAACCGATTCCTGTTGACAGAGCAGCCGGCATCAAACCGATCGCTGCCATCATAGCCGTCATAATTACGGGTCTGAGTCTTGCTGCTACACCATCTTTGACGGCATCAGCAAAAGTCCAGGTTGGATGATGCTTGAGTTCTGTTATATTGCTCTTAAACCTGGTGATTAGGATCACACCGTTCTGTACGCAAATACCAAACAAAGCAATAAAACCTATACCTGCAGAGATGTTAAAGTTTACATGTGTAATTAATAGCGCCAGAATACCGCCAATCAAAGCAAATGGTACATTGTTCAGTACGAGTAAGGAGTCTTTAATATTACCAAATAATACAAACAGAATAAAAAAGATCAACAGTAAACTGATAGGGACAGCCTGCGATAACCTGGCAGTAGCCCTTTGCTGATTTTCAAAATCTCCCGCCCATTCCAGTTTATACTCCTTAGGGAGTTTGATCTGTGCGTTTACTTTGGCCTGTGCTTCTGCTATAGTGCTACCCATATCACGTCCCCTTATGGAGAACTTGATGGCACCATATCTTTGATGTCTGTCCCGGTAGATAATGCTCGGGCCAGTAATTTTGCTAATGGTAGAGATCTCACTCAGAGGAACTTTTGCTCCTGAAAGTGTTGGGATGCGGAGTGCTCCGATAGATGCCTCATCCTTCCTGAAATCTTCCGGGTACCGGATCCTCAGGTCAAATTTACGTTCCCCTTCATAGATTTGAGTTGCCGCTTTACCACCTATTGCCATTTCGATAATGGAGTTGGCATCATCTGTCCTTACACCGTACAGAGCCATTTTACTCTGATCGAGTTTGATCTGTAGCTCTGGCTGGCCTAAGTTTCTTAAAATTCCTAAATCCTCTATCCCGTTTACAGTTTTTAAGATGTCAAATATCTTTTGCTCATGTTTTTCAATGAAATCGTAGTCATTACCAAACATCTTCACCACAATAGAGCCCTTTACACCAGATACCGCTTCTTCCACGTTATCAGAAATAGGCTGAGAAAAGTTCAGACTAATACCCGGATACCCCTTCAGTTTTTCCTGCATACGCTCTACCAGCTGCTCTTTGGTTTCTTTGCGTTTCCATTCCGATTTAGGATATATATCTACCAGGAATTCCATATTGTAAAATCCTGTAGCATCTGTACCATCATTAGGACGGCCTGTTTGCGAGATTACCTGTCTGACTTCCTCGAAACTCAAAAAGATTTTCCGCATCTCATTGGCCAGTTTCTTGGTTTCCGTTAAAGATACACTTAGCGGTGCGCTTGCTCTTACATAAATGGAGCCTTCATCCAGTGTTGGTAAGAATTCTGTTCCAAGGAATTTAAAGCTGAACAAGCCAACAACAAGAACAACCAGTGCACCAAAGAACACCAGTTTACGGGCCTTAAAGCAGGCACTGTAAATACGCAATACACCACGGGTGAGGTATTCCAGAAATAGGTTGTGTTTTTCCTTTACATTTTTTCTCAGTAATACGCTGGCCATTGCCGGAACCAGGGTAAAGGTAAGCAGTAACGCGCCCAGTAAAGCAAAACTTAGCGTCCAGGCCAGGGGAGAGAACATTTTACCTTCTACTTTCTCAAAAGTGAAAATGGGCATTAAACCAGTAATGATGATTAGTTTTGCAAAAAAGATTCCTTTCCCGTTTTCGAGACAGGCCTTTTTAATGATACCAAGTTTGCTCATCCGGTTAAATTTCTCCATTCCGTTCTTATGGGAATTGTAGTCAAGGGCTACAAAGATCCCTTCCACCATCACCACCGCACCGTCAATAATGATCCCAAAATCTATAGCGCCCATAGACAGAAGGTTGGCCGACATCCCTTTTAGTTTTAAACAGATAAAAGCAAAAAGGAGCGCCAGAGGAATAATCAGAGATACAATCAGTGTTGTTCTCCAATCTGCCATAAAAAGGAATACGATCAGTGTCACAAAAATGATCCCTTCCAGCATATTGTGCATAACGGTGTGCGTAGCGAAGTTCACCAGATCCTCTCGGTCATAAAAGGCACTGATCTTCACATCACCCGGCAGGATGTTATCGTTCACGTCCTTGATCTTTTCCTTAAGATTATGGATTACTTCGCTTGGGTTTTCGCCTTTTCGCATCACCACTATACCTTCAACAACATCGGGATCACGGTCACGGCCAACTTGCCCAAGTCTTGGTAAAGATGATTCTGTTACCTCAGCAATGGTTTTTACATAAACAGGTGTCCCATTAAAATTATCTACAATAATATTTTTGATATTGTCAATATTGTTTAATACACCAATACCGCGAACGACATAGGCTTGCCCACTCTGTTCTATGACATCACCACCAACATTAATATTACTTTTGGATACAGCATCAAAAAGTTCGGTTGCCGTAACACCATATTGTATAGATTTCTGAGGATCAACAGTGATCTGATAGGTTTTTACCTCACCACCGAAGCTCACTACATCTGCAACTCCAGGAACAGAAAGCAACTCGCGCTGTACCACCCAGTCCTGAAGTGTTTTTAATTCTCTGACCGACTTTTTATCGCTCTTTAAAGTATATCGGAAGATCTCTCCGGTAGGGCCATAAGGAGGTTCAACTTCTGGTTTTGCGCCAGAAGGAAGATCAGCCTCATCGAGGTGATTGTTTACCTGCACTCTTGCAAATTGGTAATCTACATTGTCTTCGAATGTAATTTTCACTACAGATAAACCAAAAAGAGAGGAAGAACGGATACTGGTCCTTTTCTCCGTTGGGTTCATGGCAATTTCCAGAGGTCTGGTTACAAATTTTTCTACCTCTTCGGCGCTTCTGCCCGGCCATTGGGTAATGATGGTGATATTTGTATTGGTTACATCAGGAAAGGCCTCAATAGTGGTGTTTTTAAAACTCAGATACCCGGCCAGAACCAAAATAAAAGTGGCAAAGAATATGAAATACTTATTCTTCAGGGCAAAATTTATGATAGACTTAATGAATTTATTCATTATAGTAATATTAAGTGATATGGAAAGGTTAAGGTTTCAGGCTGTCATAGAGGAACAATTGCTTGGAAGCCACTACACGGTCTCCTGCTTTTAGTCCTTTACTGATGTAAGCCTTATCTTCAAACTTTCTGCCGAGTTCAACTTCCTGTATACGCACTTTTTTTACCGGATCCAGTACCATTACATAATATTTGTTGTTGTCGAAAATGAGGCAATCTGCGCTAACCACTGGCAAACTAGCACCGTTCGTTGTGGCAATCTGCACAGTTGCCATCATTCCCGGTTTCAACAAATACCCAGGGTTTTTAATGACCACCCGGGCATTCATAACTTTGCTGTCATTGTCCATTACATTGTAGATCTTACTGATCTTCCCCTTAAATGATTTATCCGGATAGGAAAGAATAGAAATGTTCACTTCGTCTCCCTCTTTGATCTTGGAAATGTCCGATTCGTAGATATTGATCAGTGCCCAAACATCCGACAGATCGGCTACGGTAAATAAATTCTGACTATTGTCTGGTCTGACCTGCATATTGGTGGTCACATTTTTATCTACCACAAATCCTGAGATGGGAGATCTTAAGGTATAAGAGCCATTTTTACTGCCGCCATTTAAGGAAAGGATGGACCTGGTACGGCGGTCTTCAGCTTGCTTAACCATCAGATCATTTTTAGCCTGTTCCAGATCTCTCGCAGAGGCCAGGCCACTTTTGTACATGTCTTCAGTGAGTTTTGCATTCCGCTGTGCGTTTCGCAAGTCTGCAGAAGAACTGATGCTCTCTTTATCAAAGCCTGCCATTTCTGCACTGGTCATCGTGGCCAGTACCTGACCTTTACTCACTGCGTCTCCTAGTTTTACAGGAGCACTTTGTACGCGTCCGCTCACCATAGGATAGATTTTAGCCATTTTTTCTTCATTGGCTGTGATTTTGGCCGAGAAATTCAAGTCAGCCTGGTTATTCGCTCCCTGAACGGTGTCAATTTCCAGTCTTTTAATCAGAGAGTCTGTTACAACAAATTTGTCGTCTTTGGGCGCTTCTTTTTTCTGTTCTGAGCAGGCAGATAAAATAAGGACGGCGGAGATGGCAGTCAGTGCGCCGATGTTTTGGATAATCTTTTGCATGTGTGCGTTATTTGAAAATGTTAGATCCGGTCACAAAATTGATTTCTTCTTTAGCGTTCATACGCTGGTATTTCAGCGTGTTCATTTGCAGTGTACTTGCTTTATAAGAGTCATAGAAATCCAGGAATTCAATTAAACTGATGTTCCTGTTCTTAAAGTTCTTGATCACCTCATTGATCAGTTTGTCAAAGTCTGCATTGAAATTCTTATCAAAGCCATGATAAAGATTTTCTGTGCGTAAGGCTGATGCGTAGCTGTTGTACACCTCATTCTCCAGAATGGCATCCTGCTGATTTAAGCTGGCTTTTCCCGCATCGATGGCAATTTTTGCTTTTTTAATTTCACCCTGGTTACGGTTGAATAAAGGAATAGGTAATTTCACACCAATCCCGGTATATTTTGTTGGATAGCTACCTTGCAGATCATACGTTAATGAAAGTTCTACATCAGGTATGGCATTGGCTTTTTGGAGCTTTAAATTGTTCTCTGCATACACAATTCCGGTTTTTGCCAGTTGAAGATCAGCACGGTTGTTGCGAGCTGAATCCAGTAAGTTGGTATAGACCTGTTTGTCCAGCTGATAGTTTTCTTCCTCTTCAGGAGAAACGATCAGGGCAAGTTTTGCATCGGGTTTGATATTGGTCAGGAGTTTAATCTGGGTTTGCAAGTCTTCGATATCATTCATTAGACTGCTGTATTCGCCCTGCAAACTATATAATAGAGATTTTATCCGGATAATGTCTTTCATAGCGACATTTCCCATTTTTAACTGCTGCTCGTTTGCGGTTAACAGGAGTTTTAAAGAATTGATCTGCTGTTCGTATACTTTAGCCGATTGCTGGTCATAATAAGCTTTATAGAAGGTAGAAGTCAGGCTGAAACGCAACGTGCGCATAAGGTCAAAATATTGGTACTCGCTCAATTTTACACCGGCCGTAGCGAGCTGTATATTTTTATTGCGCTTACCCGCAAGTTTAATGACTTGTGACAGGGCTGCCTGATATTCCCCGGTTGTACTATTCGTCTGTAGAAACTTTTTGGTTTCATGATTGTACAACTGGTTTTCGTAGCTGATTTCAGGATTGTCGAACAAACGTGCAGTAATGACATCAGCTTTAGCCTGGTCAGTCTGATATTGCTGGGCAATCAGCTGATAGTTGTTTTTGACAAAGTGCTTTTCCGCCTCGGGCAAACTTAATTTCAGTGAATCGGAGTTTTGTGCCGATGCACCTGCTCCCATGCATAGCAGTGCAAGGCAGCTTAAAAGTTTTTGTATTCTCATTTGGGATCTGGTTATTTACTAAAATACTAAATAATTCACCAAACCTAGCTGAGGTGTATTAAAGAGAAATTAAAGAGAAATTAAAAAGGAATTAAAATTTTGGGAAAAAGACTTCAAAGATGGTTCCTTTGTCTTTTTGTGACTTAACAGTGATGTTTCCCTTGTACAGAGTTACAATTTTATAAGCCATGTATAGCCCCATTCCATTGCCTGCATGTGCTGTTTTTGAAGAAGAGCTATAGAACGGTTTGAATATATGATCTAATTGCTGTGGCTCCATACCCACACCCTGATCGATAATAAAAATATGAATGCCGGTTTCATTAATTTCCAGGATGCATTTTACAGGATGCTGATCAGAAAACTTAAAGGCATTAGAGATGATATTGTCCAAAGCGATCTGCAGGAGGGTGGGGTTACAATTCACTGTCAGTAATTCCTCTTCCATAGGCAGATCTTTAACTTCCACCAGCAGTTGGTAATTTCCTGGTTTTTTAGTCCATTCTTCCTGGATGGACCAGATCATTTCATCTATTCTTAATTTAACTAAATTGGTTTCACCATATTCCAGATCGGTTTGAGCCAGATTGAGCAGACTACTGATGATATTTTCCAGCTTTTCTGCATCTTCCAGAACGGAATGTAAAGCCCTTTGATAATCTTCCTTGCTTCTTTCCTGGGAAAGGGAAATCTCTGCACCGATAATCATTCTGGTAATAGGGGTTCTGAGTTCGTGAGAAGCATTGGCAACAAAAGTTTTCTGTAAAATAAAGGACTGTTCCAGATGCTCCATTAAATTGTTGAAGTTCTGGGCAAGCAGATGGATTTCATCTTTATTGGTACCCTCACTTACTCTAAAGTGCAGATTGTTTGATTTAATAAGTTTTACCTGTTCAATGAATTCATTTAGTGGCAGGAGGATTCTTTTCGCAATCCATCTCACAGAAAGGAGCAGGCCAATAAAAATAGTCAGAAAGGTCACCACCATGATTTTCCATAGTTTTTCTACACGGCTGATGGTGCTCTGATCTATAGCAGAGGCGAGGATTACAAAGTCACCCTGGTTGTCCTTATAATAAATACCCACCACTTGTCTGAGACCTTCTCTGAACTGTAGTTTTTTTGCATGCCTTACTTTTTCAATGGTTTCAATGTTCCAGTATTGCTGGTCGTCCCCGATAAAAGTTGCATCATTTTTGTCGTTGTAAATCCGGATTACCTCCCCATTTAGTTTTTCGAGATATTGCTCCCGCACCCTGCTCAGAGAGTCACTCGAAATCTCATCTGCCTCCAGATAGAGTTTTGCAGTGACCATGGTACGGTCTGTAAGCCTGGAAAAAAATTCCGCCTGCATAAATTTCAAGAAAGTAAAATAGATGGCAAACAGTACACAAAGGAGAATCAAGGTACTGATTAAGGTGAAATACAAGGCTAGACGGTCCTTTATCTTCATGCTTCTTTGAGAATGTAGCCCATTCCGATCTTGGTGTGGATCAGTCGTTTGTCAAAATCTTTGTCTATTTTCTTTCTCAGGAAGTTTACATAGACATCTATCACATTGGTTCCCGTGTCAAAAGTAATGTCCCAGGCATTTTCCGCAATATACTGACGGGAAAGAAGGCGGTTTGGATTTTTGAGGAACAATTCGAGCAAGGTATATTCTTTGGCAGTCAGTTCAATCTGTTTACCCGCTCTCTCCACAGTTTTACTATACGTATCAATTGTAATATCAGCAAAACTGAGTTGGTTTTTTGGAGCGAAATTTTTATGACTTCTTCTTAAAAGAGCTTCCAAACGGGCCAGTAATTCTTTAAAATGAAAAGGTTTGAGTAGGTAATCATCTGCTCCTGAGTTAAGTCCGATCACCTTATCTTCAATAGAGCCCAGAGCGGTAAGGATCAATATAGGGAGATCCTTGTTGTTTATTCTGAGTTGACGGCAAACTTCGATACCATTTAGACCTGGCATCATGATGTCCAGAATAACCAGGTCGTAGGGGTTGGCCTGAAACTCGATCAAGGCTTCCGTTCCATCAGCAATCGACGTTACATCATACTGATGCTCTTCCAGACCTGCTTTGATCAGGCTGGCAATTTTAATATCGTCTTCTGCTAATCCAATTTTGAACATAACGCAAATATATAGATCATTTACGGATTTATCTGCTACAGTTAAACAGGTCAATCGTTTGCGCAAAGAAACATGTATTTATTGCACAGACATTCATTACCTTAAACAGTGTTATTGAAACAAATGGGAAAAAAATACCTATCTGTTGATATCAAAATAGTAATTATATTATGATTAAAATAAAAAATATACCTGTTGGTATCCTATTATTACTTTCTGCAACTGCATTTGCCCAAAAGAACAACCAAAATATACCTTTGGTAGCAGAAATCGGTAGCATTCATTCAGGGGATAAAAAAGTTGTTTTTCCAAAAGCACCAACGGGTTATCAATTGATCTATAGGGGAAGTGACCGGTCTCCTGTTATTGATAGCACCGGGGCCATTACAGGTCCATTGGTTGATACAAAAGTAAATCTCTACTTTCAATTGATCAGCAATACAATAGATACTCTGAAATATGATATTTCCAAACAAGTTCTGATTCCGGGTAAATTCCCTGACAAAGGGATCAATCCACAGCCTTTTGTAATTCCTGCACTGCGCGAATGGCATGGTGGCCAGGGAAACTATACATTGAATTCTTCCAGCCGGATAGTTTTAGATCCAGACAGTAAAAATACTTTACAAAAAGTGGCAGATATCCTGAAAAAGGAATTGAAGTTTCAAACCGGATTTAATTTGAACATTACCTCGGGCAAGCCACAAAAAGGAGACCTTTATTTAAGTCTTGGAGAGAGAGACC
>NZ_JAELTV010000170.1 GCF_016429005.1 Pedobacter sp. ASV19 | reverse complement strand
TGTCTGATGTCTCTCAGAATAATCCATCCAAATCACAGGATATACTATTTTCTTTTTTAAGCTTCATAGTATTTTTGGTTCGCATAATTACACTAACCAAATCATTGTATGAAACCTGCTTATTTTTTCTTCTCTTTCTTTATGCTTTGTCTGCTCCTTTCACAGCCCGCTTTGGCACAACTACCGGGAGTAGAAGCCGCCAAAAAACATACACTAGTTTATAATAAACCTGCGCCAGATTTCTTTGAAGGTGCCTTACTTGGAAATGGAGGAATGGGCGTAGTTGTGACTACCAGGCCAGATGCTGTGGTACTTTATTTTGGGCACAATAATGTATGGGACATCAGGATTGCGGAACAGAACAAAGAAAAACTGGGTACATTTCAGGCGGTTTTTGATCGGGTAAAACAGATACCAGCTGGGCTTAAAAATCTTACAGATGATCCATGGTATGCTGCTTATAACCATATGGCATCAGAAAATTACAGTAAGCCTTATCCCAGGCCTTTTCCATGCGGATCTGTGTTGCTTGGATTTGACCGGCGTAAATTGACGATGTTGGGGCATGAGCTGGACATTTCAAATGGTTTGTGTAAAGTGAAATTTTTAACCAATAATCACCAGAAAACTTTCCTGAACATATTTACAGAGATGAACTCTGATCGCTTGTGGATGGACTATACAGATAGTTTGGGTAGATCCATGGATCACCCCTTTGCCAGGGTTAAAATTATGCCTGATCCGTCGACGCCTAAAGAATTTCCAGCTTCTCAAAGCCAGGAGCAATTAGATCAGGGGATACTCGCTTTCAGGCAGATATTGCCTGCAAATGAGCAAAATCCTTCCCTTAAAGATCCTAAAGATAAAGCCTTTAAACTGGTTGTAAAATTCAAGGGTTCACTGCTTAAAAAGTCAAGGATGAACTGGAATGGAAATAGAGAAGAAATGGGCCTTCTGGAAGCTGGGTTTACCAGTCATAAGGAATTTCTTATGGCGGTTTCTCTGGAGGAAGGACTGGATGCTAGGGTTTCTGCTGGAGAGGAAAGAAATACCATTTCCCCAAAAGACATGACAGATGCTTTCGGGACTAATGTAAAAGCCTGGAACAGCTATTGGAGTAAATCTTCTGTGCGGCTTGCCGACGATTTTTTGGAGCAGATTTGGTATCGGAATTTATATTTTTTTAACTGTGCGGCAAAAGATGGGGTGAGCTGCCCAGGAATTTTCGCCAACTGGAGCTATAATGATATTGGTACAGCCTGGCATGGTGATTACCATATGAATTATAATACGCAACAGCCTTTCTGGATGACTTTTTCAAGTAATCACCTGGAAAAAAACCTGCCTTATGTAAATCTTATTGAAGCATTGGTACCTGTGAGCCGTAAATGGGCAAAAGACTATTATGACTTACCTGGTATGTATATTCCACATTCTGCGTACCCGGTAGAGATGACCATGAATCCATATCCGGTTCCTGATTGGGGCTGGGAGGTAAGTGAGACCCCCTGGGCGATACAGGGACTGTGGTGGCACTATCTATATTCGGGAGATCAGGATTTCCTAAAGAGCAGGGCTTATCAGCCGATTAAAGAAGCGGTTCAATTTCTAACGACCTATATGCAGAGAAAAGATGCAGTTGATCCAAGCCGATGGAAAGACGATAAATATCATATCTTCCCTACAGTGCCCCCTGAACTTTATGGTTTAAGACCTGGATTTAAATATAATTACGATGGCATAGTAGATCTGACACTTACCAAATTCGCTTTTGAAGCTTTTAAGAAGGCCACTGTCATTCTTGGAAAAACAAAAACTGAAAAGCAATTGCTGGGCCAAATAGACAACATACTCAAGAACTTTCCTGATTATCCGACCGCGGTTTCAAAGGATTATGGGAAAATATTTGTTTCTGTACCTGAAGAAAATGACCAGGTGGTTTATAACCTGCCCAATTCCTTATTTACTGTCTTTCCAGGAGAAGATCATGGGCTGGACACACAAGGAGAAACGGCAAACATTTTACAGAATACCTATCGCAGCCAGCAGAATGAAGGTGGAAATGATCTGGTGTTACTTAATTTACAAGCCGCAAGAATTGGCAGATTGGATCTGGAAGCTTTTAAGAGACAAGTTAATTATTCGCTTCTTCCAAATGGTACCGCTACTGACCTTGTGATGCAGACAGGTGGTCGTTATAATGACCATTCCGATTATAAGTATATGGCTAAAATGGGGATCTGGTTTGAGAACTTTGCTTTACCCGCTGTGATTAATGAGTGTCTTTTGCAGGGATATAATGGGAAGATCAGATTATTTCCCAACTGGCCAAAAGAAAAAGATGCTTCATTTACCTCTCTACGCACAGCAGGGGCATTTTTGGTCAGTGCGAGTTTAGAAAAACAGATGATCAATACGGTAAAGGTATTTAGTGAACAGGGAAATGATCTGTGTCTGATTGCGCCATGGAATAAAGGATATTATACCAGTAATAAGAGGACGGGTAAAAAATACTTTTCTAATCCAAACTTAGTTTTAAGGACCCAAAAAGGAGAAGATATCCAGTTCTATCCAGATTAGATACAGGACCAAATGGGCTGGTCCTGTATAGGATAAAATTTTAAATGCTATTTTTAATCTCACCACAAGTGAGCATGTTTTTAGGATAATATGGATTCTTAATCTCCTTTTCTTTGCTGATCCAGGTTACACCAGTCATAGGACAGACCTGTTGGTATAAAGATTGGCCTTGTGGTTTTATATGCATGGCAATTGACCACATCTTTTCAGATATTGCAGCGAAATTCTTTCGCTGTAGGTTTATGCCAGACGCTTTGGCAATTCCCTCTGCCAGTTGGGTGATTTCAGCCCGGATGGTTGTAGCAGCATTCATTTGTTCTAGTGTCAGTTTTTTAAATTTGAACTTGCTTAAAGCTTTTACAAATATTGCAGCGTCCTTACCCGCTTGCAAAGAATCAGAAGTGATCAGACTTTTTTCAATAGCCATATAACTCTCTAAAACTTCTGATTTTACGGTTTCCTGTCTCTTGACGGCTGATTCCAGTGTATAGTCCTGTGCCTTTACCTGGAAGCTTATTAGTGCCAGCAGGGCAATAAAAACGATGATAATCCTTTTTCTATTCATTTTTCTATGTGTTAGTCTTTTTTTGTTCTGGTAATGATCTTATCTATTTCAGACAGCATATCGGCTTTGTGCTCCAGATTCAGCTCACCAATGGCAGGCATATCGGAAATGCTTTTACGCAGATGTTTAGCATGTACAATGGCTGCTATACGAACGTCACTGCGCTGGGCATTAGACATCATTTTTCCATCGGCTACTTCCTTCGGGTTGATCAGGTTATTTAATTTTTCCAGGTAAGCTCTTTGCAATGATCTTCTGTAGCTGGAACGTACCGGATCTGACGAAAGATTTTTCCAGACTGCCTTTTCCAGGTCATCCAGGTATTCTTTTATCGTGTAGGGATCTGGAGAGGTAATTGCCCGTTGATTCAGGTTAAATATTAAGCCGGAGCTCAGGAGCATATTCAGCATCTGATTTTGCTGATCCATAATTTCATTTAAAGGTTTAAGATCAATAAGAACACCGATTTCTTTTGGATACATCCATAAGGGGGCTTCAAATACTTGCCTGTCAAGATATCCGATTACACGCTTTACCTTCATTTTCGGAACCTCTGCATAAACAGGGCCTTTTTCATCAGTACTTCGTTGGGTAATGTACCGGCTACCAATATTCTTCATGACATGATATAAGTATCGCGAGTATTGAGAAACCACGGCTTTATGCATCATCTTAAGGTTGTCGTATAAATCTCCGGGTTCATAGGTCCAGCTGATTAAATTGGGCACAACGCGTTGAAGATTTTTGATTCCGTATTCGCTCGCTGCGATGGCATCATCGCCAAGGTCTTCGGTTTGGCTCCTTGGGTCTTCGTCTTTACCCTCACCGCCAAACCACAGTTTAGGATTGTTAGCTAAACTGTCGATGGTAATTTTATTCAGAATACTTCGTTCTTCAAACTCATCTTTAGCGCCAAATAAGTATTTGTAGCCCCATTGGATAGCCCATTTATCATACATGCCGATTCTTGGATAGATACCTGCAGGACCAATATGATCTTCAGGTTGTGCTACATAGTTGAACCTGGCATAATCCATGATGGACACAGTATGCCCATTTGCTTCTACCCATTTTTTATCACGTAGTTTTTCGACCGGAGTCTGACTGCTTGCCCCCATATTATGTCTCAGGCCTAAAGTGTGTCCAATCTCATGTGATGAAACAAAGCGGATCAGTTCACCCATCAGTTCATCATCAAACTCCATTTTTCTTGCGCGAGGATCGAGAGCGCCTGCTTGTATCATATACCAGTTATGCACCAGCTTCATTACATTATGGAACCAGCCAACATGGCTTTCAATAATTTCTCCGCTGCGAGGATCACTTATCCTGGGGCCGTAGGCATTAGGTGTTTCAGATGCATAGTACCGGATTACGGAATACCGGGCATCTTCCAGACTCATAGTCGTATCTGCTTCGGGCCATTCTTTTGCTACGATTGCATTTTTAAATCCGGCATGCTCAAAGGCTGTTTGCCAGTCGTTTACTCCTGCTATGAGGTATTTACGCCATTTTTTAGGTGTAGCAGGATCAATATAGTATACAATTTGTTTTTTAGGTTCTACCAGTTCTCCTCTTTTGTATTTGGCTATATCCTTATCTTTAGGTTCCAGACGATAGCGCTGCACAAAGAACAAGGGTTGTGCTGCTTGTTTATCTTCATCAAAGAGCGTGTATTTATTGGCAAAATAACCTATGCGTTCATCAGAAATTCGCTTGCGCATAGGCGTTTTAGGCAATAGTACCAAAGAAGTATTTAATTGCAGAGTTATACTACCCGTCAAAGCTCCTGCAGCTATAGAGACTACGCCAGAAGTACTATAGGTCTTTGTCGTCTTGATTTCTATATTAATGGGGTAGGAATTGATGGATTCTATAAAAGACCTGTCGTCTGCGAGCCCCCCTAATTTCTTTTCTGTTTTTTCCTGTTGAGAGATAGACAGTACAGGGTTTTCTTTCCGGAAGAGATCCGTTACTTCAATTACGGCATTACCGGTTGCGGGGTTTTTAGATTTGATATCAAAGGCAGCAATAATCGGATTTACCTGCGAGGATGCGACAGCTTTAGAAATTTGCTGCTTATTTGCTTTTACATCTTGGCGATAAACAACAGCACGCAGAAAAACTTTATTGCCATTTGCTTTTTCGAAGTATATGGTTTGCTCATTGGCTTGCTCTCCGCCAAAGCTGCCTGCTCCCTGAGGCATCGCAACATAGCGTGTAACTGCGAGGATATAACGGTTGAAAAGGCTGTCCGGGATTTCAAAGTACCATTTGTTATCTGCACTTTTCACCTCAAACAAGCCTTTCTTACTTAAGGCTGTTTTTGGGATTAGTTTTTCGTAGGAAACGGTAGCCTTAACTTGAGTGCTATCGTTTTTTTTGTCTGGTTTATTTTGCGCATATCCGATCAGGGACAGAGCGCAGAATATAATGCTTAATGCAAGTTTCATTCAATTGTATTTGTCTATTTAAAAGGGGATGGTTTCGTCGGTGTTAAGTGTTAGTGTCGGATTTTGTTTCAATACGTCCTGAGCAAAAGGAATGATATACAACCTCGAATTTGGTTTTAAGGTATATGTTTTCTTGGGTTCCGTAGTATTTACGATTGGGAATACACGAACTATTGTTTTTGCATATTCTGGTTCAAGGTTAAGCCTTTTTAAATCGAAAAAGCGATTAAAACCGAACAACAGTTCCCTACGGCGTTCAGCTATAACCAGATCCATAGTTTCCTTCATTGTTGCAGGTACCGGAAGGTTAACGGTTCCTGAAGTAATTCTTTTTGAGCGGATCTTATTCAGTGTTGCAATGGCTTCAGTAAGGTTATTCTCACGTGCATAGAGTTCAGCCAACATCAGATATACCTCTGTCGTTTTCATTCCTACAGTAGGGTAGAAGAACTTCTTGTAGCCTATTGAAAAATAGGCAGTATTAGAGCCTGCATCTAGAAAGGAGGCGCTAACAGTAGTAAAAAAAAGGTTGAAACGGGCATCGTTTGTTCCAAAGAGTGTTCTTAATTCCGGGCTGATCACACAGGTATAGGCAAAATTCATCTCCGTATATCCGGTCATGTAGGCGTAACTCAGAACCTCCGGATTATTAGGAGCCACTACAGGAATAACATTAGGTCCTCCCTGTGCTGTATATGCAACCAGGTCAAAGATGTCATTCTTATAAGACAAGGATTTCAAAGCCGCTTCCCTGGCGGCAGCAAATTCTCTTTTGAACAAATGTACTTTTGCTTTCAAAGCCCAGGCAAAGGCTAAAGAAGGATGATTCTCATCCAAAGGACTAAGCTTTAGATGAGGAATAGCTTCCTCCAGATCTCTCTGAATAAAATCATATGCATCCTTTACGGTAGATTTTACCGGTTTTGCCTCCAGGTTAAACTTATCCATGATACAGATTCCTCCATCTGTTGCGGCAGTTGCTGGATCATAAGCTTTGGCGTAGGTATTGATCAATAGAAAATAATCAAATGCACGCTGTACCTTTGCTTCTGATTTAGCAATCAGCTTGGTTGCATCGTCGCCTGTGGATTCATCTACCAGACTAATGATCATATTCCAGCGGTTAATGTAGGAATAGGCCTGATTGTAAAATGAAGAGGAAGAAAGTAAACTGACGCGGTTTTCTGTTTCATCAAACGTAAAGTTTACAATGTTGATGTTTTTAGTTTTGCCGATCACGTCGCTTTCTTTCATCCATTGATCATCAACCAGGTATTGAAAGTTATTAATCGGATACCCTCGATTAGGCAGAGAAACCATTTCATAAAATTGTTGAGCGGTTTTTACTACAGCATATCCCTTTGGAGTAATATCAATGTATTTTTTGCAGGAAAGCAATAGCGGCAGAAGTAAAATAAGTTTTATGTTTATCTTCATGATGATAGCTTAGAAAGTTATGTTTAGACCTAATAGAAATGATTTTGGCATAGAGTATGACCTTGTTCCGGAATTCAACGAATAGGTTTCTGGATCAATATCGTTACCGGCAGCGCTCCAGTACCATAGGTTGTTGACCTGTCCGGTTACACGGAAGGATCCGACACCCAGCTTTTTGCTGGCTGAACGGGGAAGATTGTACGAAATGGCGATATTCCTGAGTTTAACATAGCTGGCATCCAGAACCTGCTTATCAGAATATTTCCATAGCGTAGATAAAGTTGACATGTTTGTATTCTGACTGGTTGGATAGTCTACAAATAAGCGCGGAAGCTCAGAACCCTGGGCCCACCTGTTCGCTATATCAATATTTGTCAGATCAGAAGCATCCAGGGCGCTAACATCTTTACGCAATTTGTTCCCTCCGGAGAAAACAAACATGGCGCTTAATTCAAAGTTCTTATAGTTAATACGTTGCGAAATTGATCCCGAATATTTTGGATCCAGTTGTCCAATTTTGACCAATGCATTGACATTGTTGATTTGTTTCACTGCTGTCGGGTTACCAGAAGCATCAAAAGTCACATTCGAATTTCCATTTTCATCCAGGAAGTAAGGATAACCATTAACCATACCACCGTATTTATAGGCATACAGACTATTAAATGCGTCTCCAGCAAAGAAAAAGCTATTCGGGGAGGTTACGTAAACGCTGATCGCGGTTTGTGGGTTATTTACTTTTACTACTTCATTTTTATTCATTGCAAAAGTCATGTTGGTGGTGAGTGTCCAGTCATTTGTTTTGAACCAATCTCCCGATGTACTAAATTCAAATCCTTTGTTACGCAGGGAACCACTATTTACGACCTGTGTCAATGTACCTACGGTAGGGTCAAGTTTGGTTGTGTTCAACAGGTCGACACTTTTACGGTCGTATATATCAATACTTCCACGCAGGCGATTCCCCAAAACAGCATAGTCGAGGCCAAGGTTGCTTGTTTTTGTAGTCTCCCATCTTAATGTCGGATTTGGCATCGTAGTGATGTTCCAGTAGTTTAAATTTGTGAGGAGTGCATCTTTCTTCCGGTTGGCTACGATAAAGGAGGTAGTGCTTTGATCCACATTTCCATTTGTACCGTAGGTTGCACGTACCTTTAGAGTGTTCAACCAATTTAGATCTTTCAGGAAGTCCTCACTACTTGCATTCCAAGCCAGTCCTGCCGACCAAAAGGGACGGTTTTTATCCTTATAGTCTACACCAAATAAGTCGGAATTATCCATACGCACACTAGCGGTCGCATTATACTTTCCTTTAAAGGTATAGCTCATGTTCGCGTATCTGGAAGTATAACGATGTTTGGTTTCAGTTTGGCTCGTACCTAATCTGCCAATCGTCCTGTTTCCGTTAAAATAACTTGCGATGCCGTTTACCAGAACGTCATCGTCCAGATTTACAAACTGGATTGTCTGGGGGTCATAGCCAAAATGCAGAGACTCGTTGCCTACCGGACTGAAAGTTTGTCTCATTTCAAAACCGGCAATTGCCGCAATATAATGCTCATTGCCATCTCGACCGAAACCCCGGTTAAAGTTCAACTGGTTACGGAAGGTGTAATTGTTGCTTGATTTATCCAATTGATAATAACTGCCCCCGGCGGCCAAATGGCTGACCATTGATTTATCAATAAACATATTTGACATATAGCGCATTTTGTAGCCGTCAGCTGCATTATAACGGTCAAGTTTGGTGCTCGAAGTTTCGTATTGAACCTGTGTATTGAATGTCAGTCCTTTGTATATTTTAGCTTCTATGTTACTGAATGCTCTGAGGTTCATGTATTTCTGCTTGTCGAGTCCATCGGCTAGTGCGTCAATAAGGTTAAACCCAAATGACTTAAATGCAGAGTTCCCGGCAATGGCATTGATTACAGATCCGTTAATAGCAGATGAAGAGGAAAAGCCATCGTCCAGATTGACATAATTGCTGGTTATCTTGTTGCCGTCAGCATCTACAATACGTGCGTAACGTTCCTGTAAGAACAGATTATCGTACTCTCCATCTGTAGCTTCATCATTTGCGTATTTACCGTTCAAACCAACAGTTGTGTTTAACCAATTTTTTACTTTGAAGGTAGTCTTGATGTTGAGATTAAAGGCCTTGTTCATATTATTAATGATGCGTCCTTTGCCCTCATCGTAGTTTAAGGATAAATAGGTATTGCTGTTATCGGTATTTGAACTTAAAGACAAATTATAACGCTGACGGATCTCATTTTGCCAGACATTTTTAGTGTAATCTTTGATATAGTCATTTTGACGCCATTGGCCAAGGGTGTTGTTTACCTGGTCTGCTGTCAATGCGCCCGAGGCCTGTGAACGGTATAACTGATATAAAGGGGAGTAATATTTCAGGGTTCCGCTCGCCAGTGTTCCGTAACCAGCGAACATACTTTCTACATTAGAAAAACCACTTAAAGTCTTTTTGTAAACGGCTGTTTCCCAGTCAATCATATTGCTGGTGGAAGCATAATGCATGTTCCTGATGTCTGGTTTTTCTGTGATGAACAAATCTGCATTCAAGCTGATTTTCACTCCTTTACCTTTTGCTTGTTTGGTCGTTATAATGATTACGCCGTTTGCGGAGCGTGCTCCATAGATGGAAGCGGCGGCGGCATCTTTTAGCACAGTAACAGATTCAACATCATAAGGATTAATTTCGTCCAGCGCGTATTCTGTTGGCAAACCATCAATAACCAGTAAAGGTTGGGTACCAACTGAAGAAGAATAAGTGCTGATTCCTCTTAAAAGAAGCTTGTCTGCCGATTTTCCTGTCGGATTTTTTGTGGTGATTAAACCGGCTACTTTTCCTTCGAGGGCAGAGGTAAGGTCAACATTCAGATTTCTGTTCAGATCTTGATTGTTGACTAATGTGTACGCAGCCGTACTACGCTCTTTACTGATTTTCTGAAAGCCATTCACGAAAACCTCATCAAGGATAGAGGAGTTAGGCGCAAGTACTATGCTGATAGAGCTTCCTGCAATAGAGGGATCTACTGTAAATATGCGATCTTTAAAACCCAAATAGCTGAAGGTTAGGGTTGCTTTTGGAGTTTTTATCTGGAGTGAAAAATGGCCGCTTGCATCTGTTTGTGTGGTCATATTCTGATCTTTTATACGTACAGTTACACCCGGATACGGTATTCCTGTGCTGTCTATAACCATGCCTCTCACCTGGTATGATTCTTCCTCCAGCTTTGTTGTTTGTTTATGTTTTAGGATAATTGTTTTTCTGGAAATTTCGTAACTAAAATTCTGTGTCCTAAACACAGCATCCAATATCTGATTAATGCTTGCCGATTTAATGTCTGTCTCTTATACACATCTGACGCTGCCGACGAACGTTAGCCGGTGTAGATGTCGGTGGTGGGCGGGTGATGAAAAAGGGGGGGGGGGGGGGGGGGGGGGGGGGGGGGGGGGGGGGGGGGGGGGGGGGGGGGGGGGGGGGGGGGGGGGGGGGGGGGGGGGGGGGGGGGGGGGGGGGGGGGGGGGGGGGGGGGGGGG
>NZ_JAELTV010000016.1 GCF_016429005.1 Pedobacter sp. ASV19 | reverse complement strand
AGATGTGTATAAGAGACAGGGACTCTGTAAAACGCTCATGGAAACTCACCAATTATACTGTAAGAGACATCAAGGGCCTTAAAGAAACCTTTAAAAGTGGGGCCGGCGCTACTAAAGACACCATCCTTGACATGCGGCCTGATGATTTCTCTGTCTATGACAATATCTTTGAAAACATGAGCAACAGGGATCTTTCCGATAAGATCAGGAAAGAGAAAACAAGGGGATCTGGCATCATGAACGACCTGCTATTTGAACAATACAAACGCTATCTTCAACCCCTTTCTGCCTTTGTACTCACCCTGATCGGTGTGGCTTTATCTTCCAGAAAGGTTCGCGGAGGAATTGGTATATCACTTGGAATAGGCATTTTTCTCAGCTTCTCTTATATCGTTGTAGACCGTTTTGCCAAAATGTTCTCTTTAAAAGGAGGCATTCCTCCCCTGCTGGCTGTCTTAATGCCGACTATATTTTTCGGCTTATTAGGCTTATATTTGCTACGGAAAGCCCCAAAATAACATGCCCCTTACCCAGACCAACAACACTACAAAAAACCTGCTCATCCTTCATTTTACTGTTTTCATCTGGGGCTTTACAGGCATTCTGGGCGCACTGATTTCCATCAATGCAGTACAAATGGTATGGTACCGTGTCATGATTGCCTCCATTACGCTATTCCTGTACTTTATACTTAGCAAAACCAGTATTAAAGTAAGCAGGAAGCAATTTCTGCAATTCATCTTTACAGGAAGCCTTGTTGCGCTCCACTGGATCCTGTTCTTCCATGCCATCAAGGTTTCAACTGTCTCTGTAACCCTGGTCTGCCTCTCTTCATTTACGCTTTTCACTGCAATTTTAGAGCCGCTTATGAAAAGACAAAGAATGCAAACGGGCGATGTGGTGATCGGTTTCATCATCATTCTGGGCATTTATCTGATCTTTAAATTCGAAACAAAATACACTTTAGGAATCATTTTCGGTCTCTCAGCTGCAGTAGCCTCTGCCCTTTTTTCGGTCATCAATTCCAGTCTGGTGCAAAAAAGTGAAGCCAGAATCATCAGTTTTTACGAGATCACAGGTGCATTTTTTTGGATCACTTTGTACCGTTTATTCGACAAAAGCCTGCTCACAGAGACCTTCAGTTTAAGCAGCAGCGACTGGCTTTACCTCTTCCTTTTAGGCACAGTTTGTACCGCCCTTGCCTATGTTGCAGGTGTTGGAGTGATGCGTTATTTATCGGCATTCCGGGTGGCACTGATCACCAATCTCGAGCCCGTTTACGGCATCCTTCTGGCCTTCCTTTTCTTCGGAAATAAAGAGACCATGACCACCGGATTTTACGTTGGAGCCGTGCTGATTTTGGGCGCAGTTTTCCTATACCCCATCTACAAAAAAAGAAGAAATCAGTTCTAAAAAACCGCTCCTGTTCCCCCAAATTTCTCCCTTAAAAACCTCCATTATCCCGGCTTGCAAAACAGCATTCACACTTAAATCTTCAGGCGCTGAAATCGCTAAAAACACCTCATATCAAACACGATATTCCATCCTATAAACCCGGTATAAAAATCAGATGCAGGGGGAGGGGAGGCGATATTCCACAACTCATTTTATGCTTCCATTTCCTATACAACTCTTTAATTTAACAGCTAAAATTATTTTTAATTTACGGGGTAATAGTGTACCTTCATCAAGTGGAACAAGACGCCTGAGTACGAGGGCAAAAACAGGATAAATCGCCATATAAAAAGCATAAAAACCCATAAATAACTCAATAAAAATAAAATCAATAACATAAATACTATCAACCAATTATAAACTTTATTTAAAATTATAATTCAAATAAAGTTTTAAAATTTTCCAGAAAAATACTAAATATATTAGCATTGAAGTTTCATGATTCATTTAATAAAAAATAAACTACTAAAATTCAGATATTTAAACCTAATCATATTAACTTCAATATCACACACCTGTTTTTCACAAATTTTCAGTGCAGAACAGAACCCACTTAGTGTAAAATGGAGGCAGATTAACAACAAGGGTTTTAAGATCATCTATCCAACCGAACTTGAAAAAGAAGCACAAAGAATGGCCAACACAATCGGCTTCATTTTTCCTTATGACGGCGCCAGTTTGGGCATACGAAAAACCACCCTTCCAATCGTACTCCAAAACCGTGGCGTGATCGCAAATGGCTTCGTTCAGCTGGGCCCAAAAAAGTCCGAATTCTACACCACTCCCCCACAGTTTTTCGATAGCCAGGACTGGCTCAATAATCTCGCCGTTCACGAGCTCAGACACGCTGCCCAATATGACAAACTCACCGGCGGAAAAGCCTACCCTTTTCCCGAAGAAGTTTACCTCGCATGGATGGGTGTAAGCATTCCGCTTTGGTTCTTTGAAGGAGACGCGGTGAGCACGGAAACTTCCCTCACACATGCCGGCCGCGGGAGGCAGCCTTCCTGGATCATGCCCTACCGGACCAGCCTGCTCGAAGGGAAAAATATTTCCTACAGTAAGGCCAATTTCGGATCAGACAAAGACATCACTCCCGGTTACTATCAACTCGGGTACCTTATGGTTTCCAACATCAGAACACAATTTGGAAAAAATATTTTTGACAGCCTGCTTACCGACATTCGTGAGCGGCCCGCCCGCGCCTACCCTTTTGCGGGCAGCCTGAAAAAACTAACAGGCAAAACCGGTAAGGGTTGGTACACCGCTACCACCGCCGACCTTAAAAAAGCATGGACAGCCCAGGATGAAAAAAACCAGAGCAGCCCTTACACCCAACTCAACAAGAAAGCCCGGTATGCAACGGACTATTTTTTACCCGCCTGGCTCAACGACGGAAAAATCCTGGCACTGAAACAAAGTAAAGCCGAGACCCCTCATTTTGTCGTCATCGACAGCAACCAAAAAGAGACCCGCCTGTTTGGCATCGGTTACCAGGAGCAAGCCTGGTTCAGTTACGCCGCAAGCAAACTGACCTGGGATGAGATCCGTTATGACCCCAGGTTCAGACAACGCAGTTACAGCGTGATCTGTCTCTATGATTTCAAAACCCGAAAAACCAAAAAGCTGAAAGGCAGGACCAGAACCTTCTCCCCTTCCCTATCGGCCGACGGCAAAAAAATTGTTGCAGTACAAATTGACCTGAGTAACCAGTCTAACCTCGTCGAACTCGATGTGGCTACCGGCAAAACCCTGTACACCTATCCCAATCCGGAAAACCTGATCCTCCAAAGCCCGGCTTTTGACCAGAGTGGAGAACGAATTACTTACATCAGCGTGAGCGAAAAAGGAAAAGCCCTTTGGATAGCGGAAAAAAACGGCAAAAAATCCAAATTGCTTACTGAGGCCAATCAGCAACTCAACAGGCCAATATTTAATTCTTCAGGAATCGCATTTAACGCACATTACAGCGGCATTGACAATATTTACCAGATAGACACCGCCTCAAAAAAAATAAGCGCTCTGAGCGCCGCAAAATACGGCGCCTTTAATCCATCTTTTTCAACAGACGGAAAAAAGATCCTGTTCAACAATTTTGGCCCCGAAGGTTACAACATCACTTCAAGCACTGTCAAACCATCGGCAGTCCAGGAAAATGACTTTGTCTACTTCGGGAAAGCCGCAGAGCAGCAAGAGAATACCGGAAACGTGTTTGAAAAAAACATGCCTGACAGCACCTTCCAGACAGCGCCGTATAAAAAGTTCATGCACCTGTTCAATTTCCACAGTGTGGTCCCGGTGATCGAAAACGAATACATTGGCGGAATCCAGCTGCAATCAAACAACCTGCTCAATACCTTCGATTTCTACACCGGAGTCAATTACCACAGAGACCTGGGCAGATTTGAATACAATGCCGGCATCAACCTGAAAACTTTTTACCCGGTGATCGGACTCAGCTACGAGAACAGACCCGAACGAACCTTTTACAGCTCCGGCAAGACCATCAAACAAGGAGACTGGAGAGAAAACTACGTTAAGCTAAACGCGACGATTCCTGTTAACCTGAATGCGCTTGACGAGTATTACAACCTCGGCTTCAATGTAGCCACCAGTTTAACCAAACGATACTTGGCCCAGAACATGCCGTCAAATTTTATCACCTCCCTGAATTTTCCGATGGAATACAGGTTTACCTTTTCACACGGAAAAACACAGGCCGTACGGGACATCGCACCAAGATGGGCACAAATTGTACGTTTCCAATATTTCAACCAACCCTTTGATCAGAAACTGGCCGGCGAGCTTTTTTCAGCAGAGAGTTTCATTTACACCCCCGGGCTGCTCAAAAACCATTCCTTCCTGATCAATTTCAGCTATCAGAAAGCCACAGGCGTAAGGCGCTACGCCACCGAGATCAACACCGTATACGGCTACAACAACATTCTTGCAAAAAGTCCGCTCCAGAATACCCTGCTGCTCAATTACCGATTCCCTATCGTATTTCCCGACCTGGAGGTTGGCCCGCTGGCTTACGTAAGAAATTTGAGGGGAACGTTATTTTGTCATTACGAGAACATTGGCAACGAGACCAATTTCTCTGAACCAAAAACCTATGGCTTTGAACTGCGCAGCAGCATGCACCTGTTGCGTTATCAACCCCTGGCCGATATTGGTGCAAGAATGGTCTTTGTGAATAAAATTTACAACCAAAATCCTATCTTAGAGTTCATTTTTACCTACACATTTTAAGTCTATGCGTACAAAAACCATTTTTATCATCGTCTTTACCGCCCTGCTGACCATCTTCTTAATGATCAATACAGACTCGGTAGAATTCAATTTTATTTTTGTAAAGAAAGATATTTCCAAGCTTGTGGTGGTAGGGGTATTTACCTTTATTGGATTCGTGCTCGGATACTGGGCCGGAAAGCCAAAAACTGTGATCAGTACTTACGATCAAAAATTTGATGATCCTAAAACAAGTACTGACCACAAAAATAATTTAAGCGACGAGGACCGGGATTACATCAGCTAAACAGCCTGGTCCCATCTCCTTTAGGAATGAATGGTATGTGTAAATTTTAAGGTTGCAGAACGCTCCAGAATATTGGCTACAGAGCAATATTTCTCAAAAGTTAAAGCCAGTGCCCTTTCCACTTTTTGTTCGTTCAGCGCACCATAAAGGTCAAAATGAATATTGATCGTTTCAAAAATCGGAGGAACCTCATCATCTTTTCTGCTGGCTTTGATACTGATTTTCACATCTTCCAGAGGCTCCTTCTGCTTAGTCAGCACATTCACAACATCGATACCACTGCAGCCGCCTAAACCCACCAGCAACATTTCCATTGGCCTGAACCCTCTGCCCTCACCGCCTATTTCAGGTTTAGCATCCAGTTCTACCGTGTGTCCTGCCGGGTTAATGGCTTCAAAATTAAATTTTCCGCTTTTACGTACTAAATTGATTTCCATATGATCTATCAAACGTTATAAAATATTCTATTCTCTTTTTCCAGTTCAGGCAGACGCACTTTATTTTCAAAAATTCCAAACACACAAGATCCGCTGCCACTCATTGCTGCATAAACTGCACCCGATTCGTATAAGGCGTTTTTAACCTGTCCAATCTCCGGATATTTTGAAAACACGCTCCCTTCAAAGTCATTCTGTACATGCAGCCGCCAGTCTTCTACAGGCAAATGTATTAAATCTTTCAGCGATCTGCCAGGGATGGAAGGCTTAACCCCCGCATATGCCTCTGCAGTGGATACATGAACATCAGGTTTGACCAAAACCAGACAATAGGCCGACAGGTCAAGCTGCAATTCACTGAATTCATCTCCTTTTCCAAAAGCATAAACAGGTTTATTTTCAATGAAAAAAGCGCAATCTGCACCAAGCTGCCGGGCATACCTTTGCATGACAGTACTGTCCAGACCAAGCCTGAATTTATCATTCAGAAGCCTGATCACAAAAGCCGCGTCGGCCGAGCCCCCCCCCAAACCAGCACCGACGGGAATATTTTTAAGCAAAGAAATTTGCTGAGGAGACAGGCCGAAATCTTTTCCCAGCAAATGATAAGCCTTCAAACAGATGTTGTCTTCCAGCTTTCCCGGAACCTGAACACCTGCAATTACACAGTGCGTTTCCTCAGCATCTGATAATTCAACAACGTCATATAACTTTACGGGATAAAATACGGTTTCCAGATTATGGTAGCCGTCAGTTCTCTTTTCTGTGATGTGCAGACCAAGATTGATCTTGGCATTGGCAAAGGCAAGCATATCGCAAACTTAGCAAAAAATGAAACAACCTTGGCCTGAAAATCTACATCCCGGAAGCACCGTAAAAATAATTTACAGCGCCGATATCATAACAGAAAGCTCCTGGCACAATGTATCGATCTCCTCTTCTGTATTGTAATAATGAACAGATGCCCTTACTATAGTCGAAAGCCGGCTCTTGTCCATATATATCGGAGTTGCCTGCGCTCCCCCGACAGAAACATTAATTCCAATCTCTGCAAGCCTGAGTTTAACCTCGGAACTCTCCATACCATTTACAGAAAAAGCAACAATACCACTCAGCCGGTCACCAGAATCACGTACAATGATCCCTGGAGTTTCAGCAAGCTTTCTTCGCATCAATACCGATAAATGTTCAATGCGATGCCATATGCGATCCAAACCAATATTCATTGCATATTCAATTGCCTTTCCAAACCCAAGGGTAAGCGCCCTGCTTTTTTCATAGAGCTCAAAACGACGCGCATCCTTTCTGAGCGTATACGCTGTTAAAGATACATTTCCAGCAGCTTGAAAGTCCAATAATATGGGTTTTATGAGGTCCTGACTACTTTTCTTCACGAATAAAAAGCCCGTTCCTCTGGGTGCTCTCATGTATTTACGTCCTGTAGCAGAAAGCATATCGCATTTTATCTTTTTCACATCCAGAGGCAATTGACCAGCGCTCTGGCAAGCATCCACCAGATATAATATCTGATGTTTTTCTGCAAGATTTCCGATTTCTTCAACAGGCATAATACTCCCTCCAGAAGAAGAAACGTGTGTAACCATAATCAGTTTGGTCTTAGCGTTTATAGCCTTTTCAAATTCTGTCATCGAGAAATTACCCTGTTCGTCATTAGGGATCACCTTAACCTTAATACCATCGGCATTTTGCATATCTACCAGGCCAATCAGGTTGGTCACATACTCCATCTCGCTTGTAATGATTTCATCACCATCTCTAAAAGACAAACCTTTAAAAGCCGTACACCAGGCAGCACTCGCATTTTCAAAAATGGCCACCTCCTCCCTGTCTGCATTGATCAAACGAGCAATCTGATCATAGACACCATTGATCCGGTCTATATATTTCGCTTCCGTTTCGTATCCCCCGGCTAAGGCCTCTTCTCTTAAATAATCAATCACCGTATCAACCACAACATCCGGCGGCAAGGAAGAGCCCGCATTATTAAAATGAATCAGCTGAGACGTACCGATGGTTTGATTTCTAAGGACCTGTAGTTCTTCGTTATTTATAGGTTCAAGCTTCATTTGATGATTTAGTTCTATAGCAATCTATACTTTTTTTCAGCGTAAATATACTTGTTAATTGAACAGAAAAGCAGAACTTTGGATGCAATTTACGGTATTTTGGAACACCCGACAATTGTAAATACGACCTTGAACCTTCGAAATTAATTCAATACCCAGTATAGCTAGAAAAGGGTAAGACAAAAACCAGAAACGGCTCTATATTCGCTTTGTATGAATGCGCCATGAGTGCGCAGTGAGTGCGCCATGACTGCGCCTTTTTACAGAAAAAACGCGCACTCATAGCGCAGTGAATACGCCGAAATTCCGCAGTCATAGTAAAGCATTACAGCACCAGTGCAAGATCAACATAAACCTGACATCAACTTAAACCAAAGAAAACAAGGAATAAATCTCGGTTTATTTTTATTTAACCAAAATATTTAAAAATCTGCATACAACTATATCAAGGAAAATATGGAAGTTTGATAAGAGAAAGTTAATTTAGTATAAGGGGTACAAGTCGGAGACTTGGCCCCTTTTTATTTAGAAATAACCTATCCTCAATGCCGGTCTGCGCCCAGGAAAATATGTTTTCATGAGCAAACCTTAGAACCTGTAGCTCTTCGCGGAAGGTTCAGAGCGCTCAGAAAACGTATTTTCACCCTTCCCACTCAAGCTTTTTTACAATAAAACCAGAATTAAAAAGAATTTCTTATTTTTAATATCTAAACCCCCTGATTATGAAAGTAGTAAAATTTATCATTTGCCTTCTTTTTGGACTGATGTTTATCAATGCAGGCCTTAATAAATTCTTCAATTATCTCCCCGCACCAAAAATGGACGATGCACACCTAAAAGTAATGGAAGCTTTTATGCGCGTATCCTGGCTAATGCCCCTTGTTGGAACCATTGAGGTGATAGGAGGCCTTCTGTTCATTATCCCTAAATACCGGGCACTGGGCGCATTGGTTATTTTACCAGTTGCAACAGGTGTTCTGGTACATAATATTACCTATGAACCAACAGCAGGCATCGCGACAGCGCTGGTACTTTTTGTGATCAATCTATGGATCATTGCAGACAACTGGAAAAAATACCTGCCAATGGTTTCTTCCGATCAGAATAAAGTATTAGGCTAAGATAAATTATACCTTGAACACGCAGATCTGCCCCCTCCCCGGTCTGCACCCAGGAAAATATGTTTCATGAGCGAACCTCAGAACCTGAAGCTCTTCGCGGAAGGTTCAGAGAGCTCAGAAAATATATTTTCATCCTTTTAAATACCTTTCTTTATAAAAACATGGGCTAAAGTACTTTTTCACGAACAAGGCATGCAGATGATATAAAGATCGTTTTATTATGTACTTTTGCGATAGAGGTGTTCCTATTATAATTTACAAGATGAAGCAATATTTAGACTTAATGCAGCATGTGCTGGATGAAGGCACTCAAAAACATGACCGCACCGGAACAGGTACCATTAGTGTTTTTGGTTACCAGATGCGATTTAACCTGCAGGAAGGCTTTCCGATGGTAACCACAAAGAAATTACACTTAAAATCCATTATCCACGAACTGATCTGGTTTTTAAGCGGCGATACCAATATCAAATATCTAAAAGATAATGGTGTAAAGATCTGGGACGAATGGGCCGATGAAAACGGCGACCTTGGGCCAGTTTACGGATCGCAATGGCGCTCCTGGCCTTCCCCTGATGGCAGCCATATCGATCAGATCAGCAATATAATTAAAACCATCAAGAACAACCCTGATTCCAGAAGGATCATTGTATCGGCATGGAACGTAGCAGAAATTGAAAATATGGCCTTACCACCCTGCCATGCCTTTTTCCAGTTCTATGTAGCCGATGGTAAACTCAGCTGCCAGCTGTACCAGAGAAGTGCAGATATTTTCCTTGGCGTACCTTTTAATATTGCCTCCTATGCCCTGCTTACCATGATGGTGGCCCAGGTATGCGGATTGCAATACGGAGATTTTATCCATACCCTCGGAGATGCACACTTATACAACAATCATATTGAACAGGCCAGGCTACAGCTGAGCCGTGCTCCAAAAGCATTGCCGGTAATGAAAATCAACCTGGAAGTAAAAGACATCTTTGACTTCAAATATGAAGATTTCAGCCTGGAAAATTACGATCCGCATCCACACATTAAAGCAGCCGTTGCCGTATGATCGTATCCGCAGTAGTGGCCATTGCAGAAAATAATGCCATTGGAAAAGACAACCAATTGTTATGGCGTCTTCCGGCAGACCTGAAACATTTTAAAGACATTACCTCCGGACATACTGTAATTATGGGCCGCAAGACCTATGATTCTGTAGGCAAGCCTTTGCCCAACCGCCGCAATATCATCATTACCCGAAATAAAGATCTGGAAATTCCAGGGGCGGAAATTGTTGAGAGTGTGGATGAGGCTTTATCCCTTTGCCAGGCAGAACAGGAAGTGTATGTGATTGGCGGTGCACAAATCTATGCCAGTTCGCTTCATTTAACAGATAAGATCTACCTGACCCGGGTTCACCAGAGTTTTGAGGCCGATAGTTTCTTTCCAGAGATAGATCCCGGCATCTGGGCAGACACAGAGGTTGAACCTCATCAGCCCGATGAGAAAAACCCCATTGGATATACATTTTCGACGCTTATACGCCGTTAATGTATCATCTATAATAAAAAATTAATAAGAAGGCCTATTAATTAAAAAATTAATTAGATTTGCCGACTTGTTAAAAAAATATATAGCATATAGACAAATAATTACAAACAAATGCAAGGTAAAGGTTTTATAAAATTTATGGCAATACTATTGGGTATTGTCTGTGTGTATTCTCTATCGTTTAACCTGGTTACATCAAACGTAGAAAAAAACGCTAAAGCGTATGCCAAAGGAGATCCTTTAAAAGAAAAGGCTTATTTGGATTCTATGGCTACTGTTCCGGTTTATCCGGTCTTTGGCTTTAATTACCAGTTCTGTAAATCCAAAGAAATCAATCTTGGATTAGACCTTAAAGGCGGTATGAACGTAACGATGGAAATATCGTTAGGTGAACTTGTAAAATCTTTGGCTAACAATCCTGCTGATGTTAATTTTAACAAAGCGATCTCAAACGCTCAAACGCAATTAAACGCTGGTGGTAAAGATTTCATTGGTTTATTCGTAAACGAATATGAAAAATTAAGCCCTAACGGAAAACTGGCTGATTTCTTTTCCAATCAGGACAATGCAAAGGACCTTAAAGCCAATGCCAGTAATTCAGACGTTAAAACGTATTTGTCTAAAGAAGCGACCAGCGCTATCGACCGTTCGTTCATCATCATCAGAAGCCGTATCGACGGATTTGGTGTAGTGAGCCCGAACATGCAGAAACAAGAAGGTACCAACCGTATCCTGATTGAGATGCCAGGTGTTCAGGACAAAGAAAGGATTCATAAATTATTGCAGGGTTCTGCAGAACTTCAGTTCTGGCAGGTGTACCAGAATGAAGAAGTTTATTCTGTTCTGGAAAACATCAACAAAACTCTGGCTACAACTTTAAAAGATACTTCAGCTACTGCAGCTGTGAAAGACACTACAGCTAAAACGGAAAGTAAACTGGCTGGTTTGGCTAAAAAGCCGGCAACCAAAGATTCTGCTGATGTTAAAAAACAAGAGCTTTCTAAAAACAACCCTTTATTCGCTGTATTAAGTATTCCAACCTATCAAGGCCAAAACGGACAGCCTGCTTTACGTCCGGGTCCGGTTGTAGGATGGGTAGCTCAAAAAGATACCGCTAAAGTAAACGCTTACTTTGCAAAACCTGAAATTGCGTCTATCATTCCTCCTACTTTCAAGTTTATGTGGAGTGTAAAACCGATGGAAAACACCAAGGTTTTCGAATTGTATGCAATTAAAGTAACTTCAGCAGATGGCAAACCAGATTTAGGTGGTGACGCGATCAGCGATGCCCGTCATGACTTCGACCAGAAAGGCAAACCGGAAGTAACCATGTACATGACTGGTGAAGGTGCTGCAAAATGGAAAAAAATCACCGCAGAAGCTTCTGCAGATCCAAACAATAAAAAAGCAATTGCTATTGTTTTAGACAATACAGTTTACTCTGCCCCCACTGTTCAAAATGAAATCCCTAACGGTATTTCTTCTATCACAGGAAGTTTCACTGTAAACGATACACAAGATTTAGCCAACATCTTAAAAGCTGGTAAATTACCTGCTCCTGCTAAAATTGTAGGAGAATATGTAGTTGGTCCTTCTCTAGGTCAGGCTGCAATCCACAACGGCTTATTGTCATTTGTACTTGCCTTCATTGTAATCCTGATCTTTATGGCCTTGTATTACAACAAAGCTGGATGGGTGGCTAACTTAGCGCTTGTGATCAACTTATTCTTCATCATGGGTATCCTGGTATCCTTAGGTGCGGTATTAACTTTGCCTGGTATTGCTGGTATCATTTTGGTAATTGGTTTATCGGTTGATGCGAACATCCTGATCTTTGAAAGGGTGAGAGAAGAATTGCTACATGGCAAAAGCACTGCACTTTCTATTAAAGAAGGTTTCAAACATGCAATGCCTTCTATCATTGACTCTAACGTAACCGTATTGATCTTAGGTGTAATCCTGTACATTTTCGGTAACGGACCGGTACAAGGCTTCGCTACTACTTTGTGTATTGGTATTTTGTCATCTCTGTTCTGTGCGGTATTGATCTCGCGTTTGGTTTTCGAATCCCTGCTGAGCAAAAATGCAAACATTACTGTTGGTAACAAAGCTACCCTGCATGCCTTCAAAAACATTGCTTT
This sequence comes from Pedobacter sp. ASV19, assembly GCF_016429005.1. GTDB lineage: Bacteria > Bacteroidota > Bacteroidia > Sphingobacteriales > Sphingobacteriaceae > Pedobacter. Next base: position 27,218 of record NZ_JAELTV010000016.1, on the reverse strand, counting down.
TGATTTTGTTGGACGCAGAAAGATCTATTACACCATTTCTTCTGTAATCATTGTTTTAGGTTTTATCTTCTACTTTAAAAATGGCGGATTGAAACTGGGTATTGATTTTAAAGGTGGAAGAACTTATATCGTTCACTTCGATAAAAACATATCTACTGAAGATGTTAAATCTGATTTAACCCCTCTTTTCGACAACGAAGCACCAGAGGTTAAAACTGCTGGTAATGACAATGAATTAAAAATCACCACTACTTTCCACATTGCCGATCAGGATACACATGCGGATAAACTGGTAGAAGATGCATTGAAAAAAGGTCTGGATAAAACCGGAGCTAAATACACCATTGAGAGTAACCAGAAAGTAGGACCTATTATTTAAAGTGACCTGGTATACAGCGCATATGGTGCCGTATTGTTCTCTTGCTTACTGATGTTCTTCTATATCATCATCAGGATTAAAAAACTGAACTATGGTCTGGGTGCAGTAATCGCGTTATTCCATGACGTATTGCTGGTACTTTCTTTCTACACCATTTTAGATGGCGTGCTTCCATTCTCTTTAGAGATCGGACAGGATTTCATCGCCGCAATTTTAACGGTAATGTCTTATACCATGACTGAAACAGTAGTTGTATTTGACCGTATCCGGGAGAAACTTGCTGAGCATGGTAAAGAAGATCTTCATGGTGAAGAGCGTAATAAACTGATCAACTTCGCACTGAACAGTACATTAAGCCGTACCATCCTGACTTCATTAACTGTATTCTTTGTATTATTGGTGATCTTCATCTTCGGTGGAGACAGTATCAGAGGATTTATCTTTGCTTTATTAATTGGCCGTGTTATCGGTACTTATTCTTCACTTTGTATCTCTACACCAATTGTAGTGGATCTTGGAAAAAGCAAATAGACTTTAATACAAATAAAATGTATATAAAAGGCATCCATCTATTGGATGCCTTTTTTGTTGTATCTATCTTTACAAAAATGCATAAAGCTTCCTTATGGAAAAACGGATTAAACTGATTGAATGCCCAAGAGATGCCATGCAGGGCATCCATCATTTTATTGATACAGACCTTAAAGCAGCCTATATTAACCTGCTTTTGCAAGTCGGTTTTGACACGATTGATTTTGGCAGTTTTGTTTCTCCTAAAGCGATTCCTCAATTGAGGGATACCAAAGAAGTATTGTCTAAACTGGATCTGAGCAATACGGCTTCCAAATTACTGGCCATTGTAGCGAATGTAAGAGGTGCTGAAGAAGCGGTTCAGCATCCGGAAATCACCTATCTTGGCTTTCCTTTTTCTATTTCGGAGACCTTCCAGCAGCGCAACACCAATTCAAGTATCCTGCAATCTATGGATACCGTGAAGCAAATGCTGGAGCTTTGTGACCAGCATGGCAAACAGGCCGTGGTATACTTGTCTATGGGCTTTGGAAACCCTTACGGCGACCCCTGGAATATAGATATCGTGCAACAATGGACAGAGAAGCTGGCCGGACTGGGTGTAAAAATCCTTTCTCTTTCTGATACCACGGGGGTTTCTTCTCCAGAAAAGATTAAGGCTATTTTGCCTGGAATCACCAAAAGCTTTGATGACCTTGAAATTGGCGTACACCTGCACAGTACACCGGAAACACGGCAGGAAAAGATACAAGCTGCTTATGAAAGTGGCTGCAGGCGCTTTGACAGTGCACTAAAGGGATATGGAGGCTGTCCTATGGCGGCAGATGACCTCACAGGAAATCTGGCAACAGAAGACTTAATCAGTTATCTGGACCGCATTGCCGAACATACCGGACTTAATATGGTTAAATGGAATGCCGCCCTGGCTTATTCTTCCAGGATTTTTCTTTAATTTCTACTTTAAAAGGATCAGGCCTTACGCACCATTTTTACGTGCATGATACCTGCTTCTTCAAATTGTGGTCCTTCTGCAGCAAAGCCGAACTTGCTGTAGAGGGAAACAGCATCCAGTTGTGCATTCAGGTATACAAATTGATGATCTTCAGGTAAATCGGCCAGAACAGCGGCCACCATGGCCTGCCCTATTCTTTTTCCCCTGAACTCTTTTAATACAGCAAACCTTTCCAGTTTATAACCATGATCTGTTTTACGCCAGCGGCAGGCGCCGCAGGGTTGCTGACCAAGTAGAGCTAAAAAATGAGTAGAAACATCTTCATTCTCCCATTCCAGTTCAGGTGGGCAATGTTGCTCATCAACAAATACTTTTTTACGAATTGCAAACGCATCTTCCAGTTGCTCCTGGTTGCTGATTTTAATAACCTCTAGTGTGTCCATATATATAAAACAAAGAAAAGCGCCATAAGTTCTGACTTATAGCGCTTTTCTGTTATGAAATCCCAACCCTTTTAGGGAGGAGGAATGTACTATAATTTATCGCTGGCGTCTTTGCAGTTCAGGTCTTCAAAAGCCTGGGTTAAGCGCTTAACAAATGCTTCTTCACCTTTACGTAACCAAACGCGTGGATCGTAGTATTTTTTATTTGGTTTATCTTCTCCATCAGGATTTCCGATCTGACCTTGCAGATAAGCCTCATTCGCTTTATAGTAATCCAGAATACCTTCCCAGAATGCCCATTGCATATCTGTATCGATGTTCATTTTGATTGCACCATAAGAAATGGCTTCTCTGATTTCTTCCTGAGAAGAACCTGAACCACCATGGAAAACAAAATTGATTGGTTTTTCTGCAGTCAGGTTGAATTTCTCTCTGATATAATCTTGTGAGTTCTTTAAAATTACCGGCTGTAGTTTAACGTTACCTGGTTTGTACACACCGTGAACGTTTCCAAATGCTGCTGCTACAGTAAATTTATCACTTACTTTACTGAGTTCTTCGTAAGCATAAGCTACTTCAGAAGGCTGTGTATACAGTTTAGAGCTGTCTACATCACTGTTATCTACACCATCTTCCTCACCACCGGTTACGCCCAGTTCGATCTCGATGGTCATGCCCATTTTAGCCATACGGGCTAAATATTTAGCAGAGATTTCCATATTTTCTTCAATCGGTTCTTCCGAAAGGTCCAGCATGTGGGAAGAAAACAATGGTTTTCCATGTTCTGCAAAGAATTGCTCACCGTGGTCTAACAATCCATCAATCCATGGAAGTAATTTTTTAGCCGCATGATCCGTATGTAATACTACAGCTACACCATAGTGTTCTGCAAGTAAATGCACGTGTTTAGCTGCGGATACTGCGCCCAGTACACATGCTTTAAGGTTTTCATTATTCAATGTCTTACCTGCGTAGAACTGTGCTCCACCATTTGACAACTGAATCATAACGGGTGAATTTACAGCCTTCGCTGTTTCCATTACTGCGTTGATCGTATTGGTTCCCGTAACGTTAACTGCTGGTAATGCAAACTGATGCTTTTTAGCCTGCTCAAACAATTCCTGAACGGCGTCTCCGTAAATTACTCCTTTGTAGCCTTTTAAACTCATTTTTCTAATTTTTGTATACGCCGAAGTTAGGAAAAATATAGATTAAGGCAAATCTAAGCCGGGTTTTATTTTATCCTAAAACTATCATAGACGGTTCAATTTTTTTTTTGTTTCTTTGTAGTCGCATTTTTCAACAAATAACATGGCTTGGTTTAAGAGAGAAAATAAAGGTATTAGTACACTGACAGAAGAAAAAAAGGAAGCGCCGGATGGTTTATGGAACAAATGTCCTAATTGCAAAAAGGCATTACACAGTTCGGATCTTATAGAAAATAAATATGTTTGTCATTATTGTGATTACCACCTGAGGGTAGGTTCTAAAGAATATTTCCAGGTATTATTTGACGACAACCAGTTTAAAGAACTATTTGCAGGGTTAAAATCAGGGGACCCTTTAAACTTCACAGACAGCAAACCTTATAAAGACAGGCTGATAGAAAGCATGGCTAAAACCGGCTTAAACGATGCCATCAGGGCTGCACATGGAAAGATCGAAGGTGAAGAACTGGTCATTGCCTGTATGGACTTCAATTTTATTGGTGGTTCTATGGGATCGGTTGTAGGGGAAAAAATTGCCAGATCAATCGACTACAGCATTAAACATAAAATCCCTTTCCTGATGATCTCCAAATCTGGAGGTGCCAGAATGATGGAGGCTGCATTTTCTTTAATGCAAATGGCTAAAACTTCAGCTAAGCTGGCTTTATTGGGCCAGGCAAAAATTCCTTATATTTCTTTATTGACAGACCCTACAACGGGTGGTGTAACGGCATCTTATGCCATGCTTGGGGATATCAATATTGCAGAACCCGGTGCACTGATCGGCTTTGCCGGCCCAAGGGTAATTAAAGAAACCATTAAGAAAGATCTTCCTAAAGGTTTCCAGACCTCTGAATTTGTATTGGAGCATGGTTTCCTTGATTTTATTGTAGACAGAAGAGCGATGAAATCAAAACTCGCCAGCTTTTTAAAGATGATGAAGAACTAACAGAAGATAGATAAATTAAAAAAGGCGTTTGTGGGTTTCACAAACGCCTTTTTTAATTTAGATACTTCCGCTTCCTGGCATAGTACCGGGTTCATGGCTGGAACCAAGAGGCTTATTTTTTCTATCCGGTTTAGAGATCAGCTCTGTTCTGCTCAAGTCTGAACCTGAAGAACTTTCTCCCTCATCTTTTTTTTGTTCCGGATCTTCAGTTTCTTTATAAACTGTTTTCTTTTTCTCTTCGTCTTTTTTGTTTTCGGGATGTTGTGTCATAGTGGTAGATATTAAATGAAACAATCGTTAATTCATCTAATAACAGCCCCTAGCAGGTATTGTTTATATAAAATAAACTTTAGCTTTAATCTGTTCCACCAGTTGATCAAACACTGGCCTGTCCAACAAGTCTTTATAGGTACTCATCAGGCGCATAGGATAAACAACTCCCCTTTCCCGGTAGGAAGGCTGCTCATAGACATAGTCGAGCAGGTGCAGCCCCAGACGCTCGTAGAAGGATATCCTTCTTTCCGCTTCTTCGCTTAGAGGCGCTTCCACTTCCAGCAGCATCTTTCCCTTCGCGGCATTCAGGTAATGGTCCATGATCCGGCTTCCGTAATTCTTTCCCCTTTCTGCAGAGGATACGGCCAGATGTTCGATAAACAGCCAATCCGAAATCTCCCACCAGATCACAAAGGCTACAGGCTGTTCCTGGTCTGTGACCAGCTCCACCCGCATCTCCAGTCCTGTACTGATCATAGACAAAAGGACCGGCCATTCCCTTCGCTCCTGTACAGGAAAGGCACTCTGATAAAGTGCCTTTACAAAGGAAAGACGTTCATCTTTCCGGTCAGTTATTTTTAAAAAGTTAAGCGCTGACATTTTGCTGCACGATATGTTTTACCTTATCTACCACAAAATCCAGTTCTTCTTTGGTATTATACTTACTGAAAGAAAAACGTACCGAAGGTTTATTTGGGTCTGCTGCTATTCCAGTGAGCACATGGGAGCCAATATTGGAACCTGAAGAGCAGGCACTTCCTCCTGATGCCGAAATCCCATTGATATCGAGATTAAACAACAACATATCAGACATTTCCATTTCCGGAAAAGAAACACTTAAAACGGTATACAGGCTTTTTTCTGGTTCTGTTTCTCCGTTAAACCCAACCCCGGGTACTTCTGCAATCAGTTTGTTTTTCAGGTAGGTTTTCAGTTCCTGGATATAGTTCTGGTGCTTTTCCATTTCTGCATAGGCAATTTCCATTGCTTTAGCCAGGCCTACAATGCCATATACATTTTCTGTTCCACCACGCATATTCCGCTCCTGAGCACCGCCAAAGATCATTGGACTGATCTTAATGTTGTGGTTCACATAGAGGAAACCCACACCTTTAGGACCATGAAATTTATGTGCTGCACAAACAATAAAATGAGCTTTCAGTTTCCTGACATCATGGACATAATGCCCCATAGTTTGTACCGTATCACAATGGTAGATGCCATTATAGGTTTCACAAAGATCGCCAACCTTGACAATATCGGTTAAGGTACCCAGTTCATTATTGGCATGCATCAGCGAAACAAAAGAACGCTCGTTCTCTTTTAACAGCTGTTCCAGGTGGGCATAATCCACATTTCCTTTCTCATCGATATTCACATAACTGAGTTTATCGATCACACCGTTTTTTAACAGCATTTCCAGGGTATGCTCTACGGCATGGTGCTCAATTTTAGAAGTAATGGCATGTTTAAGACCGAAAGCATCAATACCACACCGGATGGCTGTATTGTCTGCTTCAGTACCACCTGAAGTGAAAAATATTTCTGCAGGAACCGCATTTAATAAGCCGGATACGGTTTTGCGGGCCTTCTCGATTAATGTTCTTACTTCCCGCCCCTGGGCGTGGATAGAAGATGGATTTCCATAATAATTATCCATTACATTAACCATTTCAGCCAGCACCTCTTTATCCAGAGGAGTTGTAGCGGCATTATCTAAATAGATTCTGTTCATTTTTTTTAATTCAATTTTAAGATTTCTTTGATATCCGAGATGATTTTTGAAGCCAGTCCTTCTGCAACAGTCTCGTTCTGGGCTTCGCTGTAAATCCGGATGATCGGTTCTGTGTTTGACCTTCTCAGGTGTACCCATTCATTGTCAAACTCAATTTTCAAACCATCAATGGTACTGCTTGGCTGGTTTTTATATTTCTCCTGCACCTTCAGCAATAAAGCATCAATATCCATTTCAGGTGTAAGCGTAATCTTATTTTTAGAAATATGATAATTCGGATAGCTGCTCCTCAGTAAAGAAATGGATTTTCCGAAGTTAGCCAGATGCGTCAGGAACAAAGCGATTCCCACCAGAGCATCTCTTCCATAATGTAATTCAGGATAAATGATCCCGCCATTGCCTTCTCCGCCAATAATCGCATGGGTTTCTTTCATTTTGTTCACCACATTCACTTCTCCTACCGCTGCCGCATTGTAAGTACCTCCCGCTTTCTCAGTAACATCTCTGAGCGCACGGGTAGAAGAAAGGTTGGATACGGTATTTCCTGGTGTATGCTTTAAAACGTAATCCGCTACGGCAACCAATGTATATTCTTCTCCAAACATAGAACCGTCTTCACAAACAAAGCACAAACGGTCTACATCCGGATCTACAACGATCCCCAGGTCAGCACTTTTGCTTTGCACCACCTTGGCTATTTCCGTCAGGTTCTCCGGAAGTGGTTCCGGATTGTGCGGAAATTCACCGTTAGGTTCGCAGAACAACTCGTAAATGGTTTTTACGCCGAGTGCTTTCAACAGGGCAGGTACAAAGATACCACCTGTAGAATTCACACAATCAATTGCAATTTTAAAATTTGCGGCTTTAATAGCCTCTACATCCACCAATGGCAGGGCCAGGATGGCATCTATATGCTTTTGAAGATAGGTATCGTTCACCACAACTTTACCTAATTCATTAACCTCTGCAAAGTCAAAATCAGCACGCTCTGCCAGGTCAAGTACCTCTTTTCCATCAGCATCACTGATAAATTCGCCTTTACCGTTAAGCAGTTTTAAGGCATTCCACTGTTTTGGATTGTGACTGGCTGTCAAAATAATACCACCACCTGCTTTTTCCAGGGGTACGGCAACTTCTACAGTTGGGGTAGTGCTCAACCCGAGATCTATAACTTCGATGCCCAGGCCCTGTAAGGTTCCGATCACCAGGTTATTGACCATTTCACCAGATATACGGGCGTCGCGTCCAAGCACAATCTTTTTATTATTGGTTTTCGCAATAACCCAGGAGCCGTAGGCCGCCGTGAATTTTACAACATCAATTGGAGTTAACCCGTTTCCGGCAATTCCGCCGATGGTTCCTCTTATTCCAGAAATAGATTTTATCAGTGTCAATTTTTCGGTTTTTTATTGATCCAAAAATAAGAAAAATTTAAGTAGCGAGGGTAGTAAATGGGTATTATACTATATTTGCGGAGTAATAAAAAATTTAAACAAAGCTCTATGCAGCGCAAATGGTTTCAATATTGGTTCAACTCTCCTTATTATCATATACTTTACAGTCAGCGCAATGATGAGGAAGCAGAATTTTTAATCGATAATCTTTCTGCTTATCTGAAACCATCTGCAGATTCACGGATCCTGGATATTGCCTGCGGAAGAGGAAGACATGCCATTTACCTGAATAAAAAGGGTTATGATGTAACCGGAATTGATCTTTCTGAACAAAGCATCCGGTATGCACAGCAATTTGAACAGAAGAACCTGCATTTCTTTGTGCATGATATGCGCCGATTGTCTTTTATCAATTATTTCGACATCGCGTTAAATCTGTTTACCAGTTTTGGTTATTTCGAAACAGAGAAAGACCATGTCAATGCTTTAAAGTCTTTCAGGAAAGGTTTAAAAGCAGACGGCACCCTGGTGATCGATTATTTCAATACGGTAAAGATCGTCAAAAATCTGACCCGACAGGAAACCAAAACACTGGAAGGTATAGAATTTCACCTGCATAAGTTCGTTTCCGAGGGTAAGATCATTAAACACATTAATTTCGAACACAGAGGCAAGGCATTCGCTTTTGAAGAAAGAGTACAGGCTTTTACACTGGAAGATTTTGAAAGGATGTTCCTGAAAAGCGGCCTGCAGATCGTTGCCAAATTTGGAGATTATTCCCTGGGTGAATACCATGAAACACAATCAGACCGATTAATTTTAGTCTGCAAAAAAGCATGATAGAAACACTCCTGCAATTTGATCATGATCTTTTTCTGCGGATCAACAAGAGCCTTTCCAATGGCTTCTTTGACTGGCTGATGCCCTTGATGCGCAACCGGTTCTTTTGGGCACCATTGTATTTGTTCATTATCATTTTCTGCATCAAGGAGTATAAAAAGAAAGGATTCCTCATCATAGGAATGATCTTGCTTACCTTTGCTATTGGCGATGCCTTTTCATCCAGATGTATCAAACCATTTGTAGCGCGGCCAAGGCCATGCAACGACATTGTTCTCTCTACAGAACTCATTCATAGGGTTCCCTGCGGAAGTGGCTACAGCTTCCCTTCTGCCCATGCCACCAATCATTTTGGAATAGCTGTATTTCTGATCCTTATTTTTTATGACCGCTGGAAACCCATATTGCCCATAGGTCTGGCCTGGGCATTTATTATATCCTTCGCACAAATCTATGTTGGCGTACATTACCCTATAGATACGCTGGCCGGCGCTGTTCTGGGCACCTTAGTTGGCCTGCTTACCTCAACTATCTATAAAAAACTGCAAAATCGTATATAAATGGAGATCTGGAAATTATTTGTATTATTCTTTTGTGCCTTTTTTGGCGGAACAGCAATTTTCCTGGTTAAAAGTGATAAATCACAATTGCTCAAGCTGATTCTTTCTTTCAGCGGAGCTTACCTTTTTGCCATCACGGTTTTACACCTCATTCCCGATGCCTACAGTGGCGCGGATGCCCATGAGATTGGGATCTTTATTCTGATCGGCTTTTTGCTGCAGGTATTTCTGGAACAGTTTTCAGAGGGTGTGGAACATGGACATATACACAAACACAACGAAAATCATATTTTCCCTTACGGAATTATGATCAGTTTATGCCTTCATGCTTTTTTAGAGGGCATGCCTTTAGCCAAAGACCACCACAATGAGTTGATTTTTGGGATTGCCCTGCACCATATTCCTGCAGCTTTTGCACTGGCCAGCATCCTGATGCAAAATCATTACAAAGCGGGAAAGATCCTTTTTTACATCATTATTTTCGCATTAATGGCTCCACTGGGATTTTATGTCAGTATAGGCCTGAGCAATGGCACCATAGGTGGCGTAGAAGCTTATTTTAATAAGATGATGGGTATTGTGATCGGAATCTTCCTGCACATCTCTACCACCATCCTGTTTGAATCAAGTGTAGACCATAAAGTCAGCAAACGCAAAATGGTAGCGGTATTGTTGGGGATCAGTATTGCTCTGATCGGCTTTTACAGCTCCGGGCACTAACCCCGCAACTTATCCAGCAGGAGGTTCAATTGCAAGGCTTCCTCTTCGGTAAGGTTGGAAGAAACCATGGCCGACAGATCCACTTCTTCGTCCATTCTTTTTAAAAGCGACAGCCCTTTCCTGCTGATGCGTATGTCTACAGCCCGCTTATCTGCGGTATTGATTTCCTTTTCCACAAGTCCTTTCTGCACCAGCCGATCTACAATCCTGGAGGCATCAGACATTTTATCCATCATCCTCGATTTGATCAGGTTAATTGTAGAGGGCTTGGGATGTTGTCCTCTTAGGATCCGCAGCACATTAAATTGCTGGGTGGTAATTTCATAAGGTGCAACGATCTGTTTCATCTGCTCGGTACACCAGCTATACGTATAAAATACGTTGACTACGGCCTGCTGGAAAACACTTTCAAACCGGGATGTCTTAATTTCTTTCTGCAATTCCATGTGCACTATTTTTCTTTCTTATCTGGAGAACTGCCTTTTTTCTTTCCATATTTCCAAGGGCAATGTCTGCATTTATTTTTACAGCAGTGTCCTCTTTTGAGGTGGTAAGCTTCAGTAAATACCATAAGTCCTTCCTCATTGAAATAGAAATCTACGCCTTCTTCCATTTAATTAAGCAATTTAACGACCAAACTTTCCTGGTAGTGAAATTTTAACTGGTGACCGCTGCCATGGGTGGTCCAAACTTCCCTCGGTTTGACCTGGCTGATGGTATACAAAATATCTTTCCAGTCTGCATGATCTGAAAGATATAACTGCATCTGGTTCATTTTCTGCAGATCTTTCCAACCAGTTGCAAATACTTTAATAACGTTGAGTGTCTTTACATTGCTGTTGAAAACCATTGGAGGTACCAGGTAAACAACATTCTGTACGTTGGCTTTTAATATGCGCTTATCAAAAATCTCATACGCACCGAGAGACCTCCCCTCCTGTTCATAGATTTTTATGAATGGAAGGATACTATGGTGTACCAATATCTTTTTCCCTTTACAATGCTGGTTCATCAATTCCAGTAGTCTTTGACTTTTTCCAAGGACATAAGCGCCCAGCATAATATTCAGATCGGTTGAGTTCAGCTTTTTAATCTCTTCTTCCGGGTCAGGATGTTGTGTCCCCGGATCTGCAAAAGTTGTTTCTGTAATCAGTACGTCTGCCTCCACAAATTCAAAAGGTTCACAGGTTGGATCCTTTTGGAGTTTAAAATCTCCGGTATAGAGATACCTGATTCCCTGGTACTCCATCAGGATCTGTGCAGAGCCCAGAATATGCCCGGCAGGAATAAAATGAAGTATAACTCCATTGATTTCAAAAGCTTCGTGATAGTCCTTAATATAGAATTCAACTGCTGCCTCTTCCCGGTACCTGTGCTTCATAAATAAAGACGTGGCCCTGCCACAGTATACTTTTGCATTACCTGGTACGGCATGGTCTCCATGAGCATGGGAAATCACTGCAAGCCGGACTGGCTCTTTTGGATCTAAATAAAAATCCCCGTAAACACAGTACAAACCGATTTTAGTCTGTACTAAAAAATCCTCTGCTATCATTTAATCCTTTATCTGCAGAAACTGCTGATGCAGGCTCAGCACCTGTTCTATAACAGAGTTGCTTTCATCATTTATGATGAAAAAATCTGCCATCTTTAGTTTCTGTTCATCTGTATATTGTTTATCCATCCTGGCCTTTACCTGTGCCTGCGTAACCTGATCACGTGCCACTACCCTGGACATCCGAACCTCAATCGGGGCCGTCACCAGGATATTTTTATCACACATTTTGTAGGAACCACTTTCAAACAGCAAAGCAGCCTCTTTTAAGATGTAAGGACAAGTTTCAGGCACCTGTGCCACCCAGGTATCAAATGCCCTGAATACGGCTGGATGTACCAACGCATTCAGTTTACCCAGCTGCTCAGCATCATTAAACACGATACCAGCAATGTATTTATTATTCAGCACGCCATTTTGCTGGTAACTCTCGTCGCCAAAAGTTTCTTTAACACCCGCAACCAGAACCGGATCGGTAACCATAATCTGCTTGGCCACATCATCTGCATAAAAAACGGATGCACCAAGTGTTTCAAAAATATGACAGATGGTGGTCTTACCACTTCCAATCCCTCCTGTTATACCGATCTTTAGCATTATTTTTCTATTATAAAATCCAATTTGGCAGGCTCAATTTTAATCACCTTACAATAATCAGGAAAGCGGGACAGCCTTACCCTCAATTTATGATGCCCTTCTAATCTCCACTCATCCAGATCGACTACAGCATCAATAAAGTCTTCATTGACCTGTTGATAGGAGGATAAAGCCACGAGAAAAGTCAGTTTTATTTTTTTAGGAAACAGCTTAACATTCAAATACTGTTTGTTGTTGATGACCTTTACAGGCACGTCTATGGTCTTTTCGGTGAACTCATCTACAGGTATCTTCACTTCAACGCTGGCAGGAAAAATGCTCACATTCTTATAGCTGCTTTGTTTCATGGAAACTCTTGTACTCACCGAGTTCTGAACCGCTTGCATTTTAAGTGTATCGGTTTTCCAGGAGCTGATCTCTTCCAGATCTTTTTCCGGCCCCGAAACAGTGACGTAGGCAGGATTGAGTTCTGTATCGTCAGAAATTCCAAATTGCTCCCTGAACTCCAGCTTAGAAACCAGTTTTACAGGTACCTTTTTAACCGTTCTTTTGGAAAAATCGAAGTACAAGGTATCCGGCTTTACAGAAATGATCTTCTGAGAGGTTTCCAGCTGTCTGTTGATGTTGAACAACTGTTCTGAAAACAGCACAAAATTCCGGTTATTCAGCTTATCCAGACTGATGGAAATGGACTGAGGGTTGATCCTGAGCCTGGCAAATAACAACTGCCAGCCCGTACCTTCTACCTGCAGGTCTACCGTATCCGACTGCAGGGGGTGAAATGCCTTTTTCTGCGGTACATTGGTGTAGATCAGGACTGTTTTTGCCGTATATACATATTTATTATTTAACGCAAGGAACAGCCAGCCCCCCAGGGCCAGCAGCAAACAGACTACAAGGGTCAGAAATCGCTTTCGCTCTATTTTTGTTAATTTTATGATCGGCATACTGTAAAGTAAACAAAAATACAATAATGTAAAGGATTACCTATTAATCAGGAAAACAATTCCGCTATCCGCAGGTGAATGACATCTCATCTTTACTACATTTATTTTGCCCCCATGCTATAGGCGCCCCGCAAAAAAAAAAGAGATAAGAATATTTTCAGGCCTTAGCAGGTTTGCAGCCCCTTCAGGCTGCCTAAGCTAGTGCAGCCTGAAAATATTCTTATCCCTTTTTTGTTTATACGAAATAATGACAATGCCAGCAAACACAAAACCCAGGTGCATAAAAAAGCCGCATGAAGCGGCTTAAATATTTCAATGATAATCTCAATTATGCTTTAGGCAAAGTAGCCTTGGTTGCATCTAATGAAATCGCAGTTTTATCAAATCTGATTTTAGTACCACCCTCAACTTCGATCAGGAAAGTAGTTTCGTTCATATCTACAATTTTACCGTGTATACCGGCAGTAGTTACAATTTTATCTCCTTTTTTCAATTCCTCAACCAGTTTCTTGTGGTCTTTTGCTTTTTTAACCTGCGGTCTGATCATGAAGAAATAAAACACCACCATGATAAGAACCATTGGGATTAAAGTACCCAACATTCCATTTCCGCCCGCTTGTAAAATTACTATTCCTGTAGTCATATTGTCTTTTTTGTTTTTTTAATAAATATTAAGGTTGAGTCACTTCTCCAGTTAAATGTACCTGATTGGTATTCGGATTACCATTAGATGTAATGGTAACCACTTTATCCTGCATTCCCATTTTACCAGCACTGTTAAAAACCACCTTGATCACACTTTCCTCTCCAGGCTTAATCGGTTCTGTAGGTGACTCAGGAATGGTACATCCGCAAGTCGCCGTTGCATTGGAAATAATCAGCGGACTTTTTCCAGTATTTTTAAATTTGAAGTCATAATGTACTTTCTCCCCTTGTTTGATTTTTCCAAAATCATAGCTTTCCTTTTCAAAAGAAAGGATCGCAGCATCCGGAGACGCAAGTTTTGCTGCACTGGAAGTCGTGTCAGCTAAACCACCAGCTTTTACATCTTGTTTAGCTGTTCCCTGATGGCAGGAAGCCAGTAATACACCTGCAATGCCCAATACAAATAAGTGTTTCATGTGATTATTCGTCTATTAATCCCCGTCCAATTTTCTTAATGCTATTCGTGCGTTTTAAATCGCCCAAAATTTTATCCAAGATACCGTTAATAAATGAGTTACTTTTCGGTGTACTGTAATCTTTTGATAAATCCAGATATTCGTTAATGGTTACTTTAACCGGAATAGACGGAAAATTAAGCAATTCGCAAATCGCCATTTTCATTAGGATAGTATCCATCAAAGCGATACGCTCAGATTCCCAGTTTTTAGTTCTTTCAGCAATTAGCTCCTGGTATTTATCATAATTTTTTAAAGTATAGGCAAATAGATCCTGTACAAACTTACTGTCTTCAGGCCAGTCCTGACTGATCGGCGTCAGTTTATTCGCAAATGGATCCTCAGAAGTAAAATTCTTCAGTGTTTTAGCTACCATACCCTGCATCACCTCTTTATCTACAGACCAATTGATGAATTTATCTTCAAAAGCCTGGATGATGTTTTGATTTTTAAGAATGATCTTTCTGAAGATAAACTTAATGATCTCTTTGGATTCTTCCAGTCCTTCATTGTCCCCTGCCAGATAAGCCGCATATTCAGGCGTACTTTTCAGTTTGTTGTAAATGGTTTTAATGAAATCCGGTTCTGCATTCCAGTTGATCTGGTATTTATTCACAGCAGCCTGAAATTCAGGATTCTTCTGTAATAAAACAATAAATGCATTGTGCAGCAGTTTCTGATTGGGATTCAGATCCTCTTCCGTAGGAAAGTGTTTATTAGACCTTTCAATGGCATCAACAGCAGTATACTCTGTGATTTCAGATATAAGGGCAAGCATGCGGACGTACATTTCGTAAACGTCGTCAATACTTTTCATCAATGCTTTCTTTGATGAGATCAGATCTTTCTTATCTGACATTTGCCATGCAAATATGTTTTGCAAAGCTTTAATTCTTAGGTGCCTTCTGTTTAACATGAATGTAAGAACGAGTGGTAAATTTACCTGTTTATGTGTGTATTAAAATGATGATTTGATTTTCTTAATGTCTGCCATTCTTTGTTCGGCAATACGGTTTGCAGCTATAATGGTAGGAATATTGTCTTTTTTTGATAAACGGATCACGTTGCGTGTAGCATCGTAAATATTTTCGGTGAGCTGAATGGTCCTTTTTCTGCCAAAGCCGGTCAGTTCAGAATAGCAATTGATCAGACCACCTGCATTGATCAGATAATCTGGAGCAAACAGGATATTCTTTTCCAGCAAGAGTGCGCCATGCTTGGTTTCATCTGCCAGCTGGTTGTTTGCTGAACCGGCAATGATGGCAAATTTCATTTTGGCAATGGTCTTATCGTTAACAGTTGCACCCAACGCACAAGGCGCATAAATATCTGCATCAAGCGCAAAGATCTTATCTGCTTCAACAGGTTTGGCTTTATATTTCCTTGCTACATACTGTAAGCGTTCCTCATTAATATCACTGATAAAAACTTCCACGTTATCATTTCTCAGCAATTCGACCAGATGTTCACCTACATTTCCAATACCTTGCACGACTACAGATCTTCCAGCCAGCATATCTGTTCCAAAAACCTCTTTAACACAGGCCTTAATTCCCAGATAAACACCTTTTGCCGTATAAGGTGAAGGATCTCCGGCACCGCCAATGGATTCGGGAACACCTGTAACATGGCTGGTTTCCATACGGATATATTCCATATCCTTTGTGGTTGTACCCACATCTTCTGCAGTGATAAATTCGCCGTTCAGATTTTTGATAAAACGTCCGTAACTACGCATCATGGCCTCTGATTTGCCTTTTCTGGAATCCCCGATGATCACGGCTTTCCCCCCGCCAAGGTTCAATCCGGTAATGGCAGACTTATAGGTCATGCCTCTGGATAACCTTAATACATCTTCCAGTGCTTCTGATTCAGAATTATAATTCCACATCCGTGTTCCGCCCAATGCTGGCCCCAGCGTGGTATCATGTATGGCAATAATGGCTTTTAAACCCGTATCAGGGTCGTTACAAAAAACAACTTTCTTATGACCTAATGCACTTAATTGATCCAAAATAGAAGTTACCACAGAGCTGTTATCAGACATACGCTTATAATTATCAGATATGTCGCAAAACTAGCATAAAAAAACATTATTTTACCTAGTTTTAACGAAAGTCTTTAAAAAAATTACCTGCCTTTGTCTAACTTTACCTGCTCATGAAACACCTTCGTTTTTTAAATAAGTACTTCTATAAATATAAGTGGTGGATTGTTCCGGGTGTTTTCTTTGTCATTATATCAAACATCTTTGGAGTCATCCCGGCACAGGTTATTGGTCATGCCTTCAACCTGATTACCGAAAACATCCAGATATACAATCTATTTTCCGGTTTCGAAAGGCAGTCTATTATCTATGATATTTTCAGTTACAGTTTATTTTATTTTGGCGCACTGGTACTTTTCCTGTATCTGATCAGAGGTCTGTTTCTATTCTTCATGCGGCAAACGCTGATCCTCATGTCAAGACATATAGAGTTTGATATGAAGAACGAGATCTATGCCCACTATCAAAAATTAAGCCTGGGTTTTTACCGCCGCAACAACACAGGAGATTTAATGAACAGGGCTACTGAAGATGTGAACCGGGTAAGAATGTATGTTGGGCCTGCCATTATGTACGCGCTCAATACAGCTGTTCAATGTTTACTGATCATTACGTCTATGTATATGGTCAATGCAGAACTGGCTACTTTTTGTCTGCTTCCTTTGCCGGTACTGGTGGTCACCATTTATTTTGTCAATACACAGATCAATAAAAAGAGCGAGCAAATCCAGGAACAACTGTCAAAACTTTCCAGCTTTGTTCAGGAACGCTTCTCGGGCATAAGGGTCATTAAGTCTTATGTGCGGGAAAACCACACCAAAGCTATTTTTGCCCAGGAAAGCGAAGGCTATAAGCAAAATTCCATGAGCCTGGTCAGGGTACAGGCTTTCTTTTACCCTACAATGCTCTTATTGGTTGGGCTGAGTACAATTTTGACCGTATATATAGGCGGCAAACAAGTGATTAATGGCTCTATAACCGCGGGAAACATTGCTGAGTTTATCGTTTACGTCAATCAACTGACTTTTCCGGTAACCATGCTGGGCTGGGTAACTACGCTGATCCAGCGTGCAGCAGCCTCTCAGAAAAGGATCAACGAATTTTTGGAACTGCATCCAGACATTGTTTCCGGCCATGTAGACCCGGCACCTTTTGATGGTAGCATCCGTTTTAACGAGGTCAGTTTCACCTATCCGGACACAGGCATCAAGGCACTGGAAAAGGTCAGTTTCGGGATAGAAAAAGGTCAGTTCGTAGCCGTCATAGGCCGAACAGGGTCAGGTAAATCTACACTTGCCAATCTGATCATGCGTATGTATGATGTAGATTCGGGAGAAATACTGCTTAACGGACAAAATCTGAAGAACCTGCAGTTAGGTCCTTACCGCAATCAGGTTGGTTTTGTTCCGCAGGAGGTGTTCCTTTTTTCTGATACGATTAAAAACAATATTGCATTTGGCCTGGACCAGGTGACCGATGAGGAAGTGGAAAATGCGGCAAAAAGTGCGGCCGTATATCATAATATCATTGACTTTGATCTAAAATTTGAAACCATGCTGGGCGAAAGAGGCATTACACTTTCCGGTGGACAAAAACAGCGGGTATCTATTGCACGTGCGTTGATCAAAGAGCCTAAAATTTTAATCTTTGACGATTGCCTTTCTGCTGTAGATACCAAAACCGAAGAAGAAATACTCCGTAATCTTGGCCGGATTATGAAAGGAAAGACCAGTATCTTAATTGCACACCGCATTTCTACCATAAAAAATGC
Organism: Pedobacter sp. ASV19; assembly: GCF_016429005.1. Lineage (GTDB taxonomy): Bacteria > Bacteroidota > Bacteroidia > Sphingobacteriales > Sphingobacteriaceae > Pedobacter. The sequence continues at coordinate 9,157 of NZ_JAELTV010000016.1, read as the reverse complement.
AGACAAGATTATCGTAATGGATGCAGGAAGAATCATCGAACAGGGTACACACGAGTCTCTGTTAGAGCTAAATGGAGCCTATAGGGAGATGTATCAGCATCAATTATTGGAAGAAGAAAATAAATCTCTTTAATTCTATTTTGAACTTTAATAATTATTGCTTTATATTTACCCGAACCAAAAACCAAGATCAGTACCAACCATGGGAGAATTTGACAACAAAGAGAGAGAAGAGGTTTTTTCTAAGAAAGTAAGGGCAGGTAAGAGAACTTATTTTTTCGATGTAAAAGCGACACGTTCAGGTGATTATTACTTAACCTTAACCGAAAGTAAAAAAAGACTAGAGGACGGCGTATTTGTAAAGCATAAGATCTTTTTATACAAAGAGGATTTTGAAAAGTTTGCGGAAGGACTAAATGAAACTGTAGATTATATTAAAAATCACCAGGAAGTTATAGAAAAACGTTACGAATATTCTGAAAATCAAGAAGGAAATGGTGCCAAGGGCATTGATGATTTTTCTTTCTAAATTATATCATATAAATGAGCTCCTGTAAAACAGGGGCTTTTTTTTTTGCTCCGGATTTAAAGTATGATGAGAACCATTCTGCTGACATTAGGCCTGGCCTGGCTGAGTTTTGCTGTATTTGCACAAACAGAGACCCGCGACCCTAAACTTGAGCAAATGCTCCGGCAACTTGTTAAGGGCTTTAATGGGGATGTCGGAATCTACGTTAAAAATCTCAAAACAGGCAAATCTGCAGGAATCAATGCAGACAGCATCTTTCCTACGGCCAGTATGGTTAAGGTAGCCATTACGGCTGGCGTATTTAATCAGATTGAAAAAGGCCAGCTGGATTACAAAAGTGTGCTGACCTATAAAGACAGCTTACTTTATGCAGGTGAAGACATTTTAGGCAGTTTCAAAAATGGGGAACAGATTGCACTTTCGAAGGTACTCATGCTCATGATCACCACCAGTGATAACACCGCAAGTCTTTGGGCACAATCTCTGGCCGGAACAGGTACGGCAATCAATGACCTGATGGCTCAATATGGCTTAACCTATACACGTGTCAATTCCAGAACTCCCGGCAGACAGGAAAATCAGAAAAAATATGGCTGGGGCCAGACCACCCCTAAAGAAATGGCAACCCTGCTTACCCTGATCAGAAATGGGAAACTGGTTAATGAAGCCGCCTCAGAACGCATCTACCGGAACCTGATCCGGATCTATTTTGACCAGGAGGCATTATCTCAAATTCCGCCTTATATTCAGGCCGCTTCGAAATCAGGTGCAGTAGACGAAGCCCGCTCTGAAGTGGTACTGGTCAATGCACCTCATGGAGATTATGTATTTTGTGTCACTACAAAAAAACAAAAGGATATCTCCTGGACTGCATCCAATGAGGGTTGGGTACTGATCAGAAACCTGAGCCGGATGCTTTGGCATTACTATGAACCCGCATCCAGCTGGGTACCCGCAACAGGAATGGAGAAATACAACCTGAATTAGCGCAGTTCTTCCATTCGTTTCATATCCTGGTTCAGTTCGAAGAGCAGATCATAAAGTAGTTTAATGTTCTTGTCTTCTGTTGGCGTCCTGCAGCCATCAATAACGTCCAGAAATCCGGTATAAAAATCATCAAATAATTCATCCGGTAAATCGATCCGTCCAAGATCAAGCTGACAACAGGTATGATAAATCATATGCATTAATGAAAAATACAGGTGACAGGTTTCCTCCATCAACTCTTTATAGGATTGGCCCAAAGGCTGGTCCACATAAAAATGATAGTTATTGGATGCATGCTGATTAAACTCTTCATTCGTCATGACTTCAAATTCATCCAGCGAATTGATCATCAGGTAGGTTTTAATGCAATTAAAAACCTTGTCCGAAGACTGCAGTAAGAGTTGAACTGCAGGATCTTTTACACCCTCCAAAACTTCATAGTCATTCTCATACATAGAAGCGGCATCTACCAAACCTTTTAAATCGGACAGGTCCTTTTCAAAAGCCAGCAGATAGCCATACTTGCAAAACTCACCCAATGTAAAACTCAGCACATGAGACACCACGCCCAGCAATACATCTTCCTCATTAGGTTGCTCTTCCTTCATCATTGAATAAAGCTATATACTTTAACTCAAATAACAAAGCCGGGCAAAGTCTTTGGAAGGATTTATCCCTATACGCCTGAAGATACCCTTTGCAGCATAGAAAGCTGCTCCATAATCTTCTTATGTTGTTCCGTCTGACCGTATTGTTCTGTCAGTTTCCCAAGTTCCTGCAGTACAGAAAAGCCGAGGCGGGCATCTTCCAGGTAAGCCTCCTGAAATTTAGGTTCTAAAGACACCATATAATGAAGTTCTCCCGCAAGGAAGTTGGCTGTTTCAGTGGTCAGTTTGCCGGCCCGGGCAAAGTCCTGCTGATCATATAGATTCGTGATGGTACCCAGCCTGAGGATACTGTCTCTGATGGAATAGTTTTTTACCGGAAGTTCATCCAGGCTTTTGACCATCAGTCTGTGTGCTTCTGTCTTTTTCCCTTCTGCCAGGAGATTTCCGGCCAGCGTATTGTGCAATCTCCAGGTCTGATCCAATACCCTCCTGCTTTCAGGATCCATATAAGCTGCTGTCTTAAATCCGGAAAACTCCAGTTTATTCATCACATTGCTGTACATCACAGAAGTATGAGTCCGCTCTTCTTTGTCTTTTTTATCTGTTTTAAAGGGCAAAAGACGGTAGGCATAACCTTCCAGATAAAGGTACTTATCTAACCCCATATAAGTGTCATTAGACACCGAGCTTTCAAAATACACTGGCCGTTTCCAGTTGTTGTGTACCAGGATGTCAAAGATGGCCAGATCTGGCTTGGTTGCATAGTTCTTTTTAAAATCCCATTCCATTACATCTGTCAGCTTATCACTGTCTTCCTTCCTGATGATATTGGATTCCAGTAAAGCTGTTTTGTTGATGCTGAGTTTTAATTTCCTTGACGGAACAAAATTGGCGTAACTGCCATCGTTCATTTCCACCTGGTCCGCTTTCTGATCGGAAGTCATTACCGCAAAAAGATCAGAGAGCTCAACACTGTCTTTCAAACCATAATCCACATATGGAAATACATCCCTCAGCCCTGCTTTATACTGATCTTCGTTCATACTGATCGGCAATGGTGCCGATTGGCGAAGTCGTTTTTTCATTTGGGTAATATAGGCCGGATCTGACAGATATTGGATATTAACCACTCTCACATCCGTTCTGAACCCTTCCACCTCCTGAGCATACCATAAAGGAAATGTATCATTGTCGGCCGTGGTAAATAAAATGGCATCCTTGGCACAGGAATTCAAATAGTTCTTTGCCCAATCCAAAGCTGTAGTTTTTCCCGAACGGTCATGGTCATCCCAGCCGGCGGTTCCCATCAGATAAGGAACAACCAGACATAAGCCTGCAGCCATGACCAAGCTCCATTTCGGTGCAGCCCATCTGCCCAGAAATTCCTTTATACCCAACACACCAAGACCGATCCAGATGGCAAAGGCATAAAAAGAGCCAACATAGGCATAATCTCTTTCTCTCACCTGCAAGGGATCCTGGTTCAGGTACAGAATGATCGCCAGACCTGTAAAGAAGAACAGTGCCGCAAGGACTATACTCATAGATTTACTCTTCCGATACAACCAGATCATGCCAATAACACCCAGCAACAGGGGCAATCCATAAAATACATTATGGCCTTTATTCTCTACAACAGAAGCTGGTAAATGCGTCTGACTGCCCAGTCTGGCTTTGTCTAATACCTTGATTCCGGTAATCCAGTTGCCATTCTGTATTTCGCCCTGACTTTGTACATCGTTCTGTTTCCCTGCAAAATTCCATAAGAAATAGCGCCAGTACATAAAACCAACTTGGTAAGTGGAGAAAAAACTTAGATTTTGTAAGAAGGAAGGATGCTCATCTTCTCCCATATTGAGCCATTGGCGATAAAATTGTACATGGTCTGCCCGGCTGCTGTACATCCGGGGAAACAGCTGATTCTTGTCATAAGTGGTTTTATAATTGTTGCCAGACACTTCATATTTCGAAGGGCCCCTTCTATAGGTTTTTCCGTTAATTGTATTATCGGTCACTTTAGCATCAAAGGTTTGTCCATAAACCAATGGCGTTTCGCCATAACTGGTACGGCCAAGGTAATCATATAAGCCAAAGGCATTGTCTGGATTGCTCAGGTTCAGACTGGTCTTGGCATTGGCCCTGATGATGATCAGAAAGTAAGAACTATAACCGATCAATAAACAGGTCAGGCAGATTAAGCCCAGGTTTAACTCATATTTTTTTGTTTTTACAGTATACAGAATTCCGGCGATTAGTGCTGCTGCAACCAGCAACAGAAAAAATAAGGCTCCAGCACCAAAAGCCGTGCCCAGCTGGTTGACAAAGAACAGATCGAATTTAGCGGCCAGCAACACCAGGTACTGGATCAGAAAGAATTGTACGGTACCCACCAGTACGCATCCGATTGCAAAAGCTTTCAGTAGCCCCTTCCAATTTGACTGACTTGTCTTTTTAAAATAATAGATCAGCACAACTGCCGGTATAGTTAGTAAGCTGAGCAAATGTACGCCGATAGAAAGGCCTATCATAAAAGCAATAAACACCAGCCAGCGGTCATCCAATTCTCTTTCCCATTTCAGAATGGCCCAGAACGTAATGGCCGTAAACAGAATTGACAAAGCGTAAACTTCCGACTCTACTGCAGAAAACCAAAAGGTATCTGAAAAAGTATAAGCCAGTGCACCTATAGCTCCTGCAGCCAGAATAGCCCACATTTCAGGTTGGCTTTGTTTCTTTACAAATACCTTTGAAGCCAGGGCTGTGATGGTCCAGAATAAGAACATAATTGTTGCCGCGCTGGCCACTACGGAGAGGAAATTGGTCCAATAGGCAATTCTTCCGGTATGTCCGAGTGCCAGCAGAGAGAACATTTTACCAATCATCAAAAACAAAGGTGCTCCGGGCTGATGCCCTACCTGCAGCTTATTGGAGGCAGAGAGAAATTCTCCGCAGTCCCAGAAGCTGACGGTGGGTTCCATGGTTAACCAATAAACAATAAGGGCAACAGAGAATAGAACAAATCCGAGGAGATTATTGATGCGTTGGTAATGTTTCATGAGCTCTAATTTTAATTTGGCAGTTTATCAAAATTAGTTATATCACTGTGTAGGAGTTGTTAATTAGTGTTAAAGAATGTTAAAATACTACAGGTTCAGCCAAGCCTTAAAGGCCTCTGCACGTTCTTCTGTAACCAATACTTGCGGATTCTGCTCCGGTTCCGGATCCAGTACCACCCTGACCCTGTTTCTGGAAACCTTATACATTTCTTTAATGGAATCTATGTGAATGATGAATTTCCGGTTGATCCTGAAAAAATCGGCGGTAGACAACTGAGGTTCCAGGCTGGTGATCGTTTCTTCTATAATATAGCTTTGCTGATCACGGGTAACCAGGAACAGATACTTATCATCGGCCATAAAATAGGCAATTTCATGGGCTTGAACGGCTTTAAGGCGGGTCCCCATTTTGACCATAAAGCGTGTTCTGGGATAAACCACAGTGGCAACTGTGCCTTGTTGCTGCAGACCTTGTACTTTTTTGATGGCCAGAACAACATCTTCCTTATCAAAAGGCTTCAGCAGATAATCTACGCCCTGATGTTTAAAAGCTTTTAAAGTATATTGGTCGTAAGCGGTGGTAAATACAACCGGGCTTTGGATCTGTACCTGCTGAAAGATCTGAAAACTTTCTCCGTCTCCCAGATGGATATCCATAAAGATCAGGTCTGCCCGATGGTTTTTGAGCCATTGAACAGCTCCTGCAACGGTTTCGATCATGCCCAATACTTCTATGCCCGGATCGGATTCAAGCAGCATACTTTTCAGCTCCTGTGCTGCCAGTTCTTCATCTTCTATAATCAGTACAGTCATGGTTGTTTCGAAATACCAGCTGTAAATTTACAAAAAAACTCCGGTCTCAAAAGAAACCGGAGCCAACAGATTATTCACCTAACCTAATATATCTATTGTTGTAAGTTTGGATTGTTAGCCAAAGCTTCTTTTGGGAACTTTATTGTATATCTCGGATCATTTTTTAGCAAAGTATACTCTTTACCACTTACAGTATGTTTAAGTTCCGGCTGTCCGTAACGTTTTAAATCATACCACCTGTGTCCTTCCAAAGCCAGTTCGCGTTCACGTTCTGCATAGATCTCTTTCAGCAAATCTGCTGAAGAGAGTGCAGATACTCTATTTTTCTCTGTCTGGAAATAAGCCGGCTTCAGGCGTTTCGCTTTTAAAGCCAATAATTGCTGTAAAGCCAGATCTTTATTGCCTGTTTGCAAGGCTGCTTCTGCTACAATCAGGTACATCTCTCCATTCCTGAAGGTAATTTTCAGCGCACTGGAATTCCCTTTTTGAGAAACATACCTGCCGTCAGACTGGCCAAAGTACATTGGGAAGCGCAAATCATTTGCCTGGTTGTACATGCCCAGTAAATGGTCTGAAATGACACCAACATTAGAAGTTCTGGAGTCCATCACATCTTCCATAGACATAATGTTCTCTTTAGAAGTATAATTATTTGGCAATAAACTTCCAGCTGCATTGAGATCTTCGAGTGCATTATTTGCCTGTAAAACATTTTGGGCTGCAGTTAGAGCCTTATCCCATTCTCCTCTGAATTCATAAATTCTTGCTGCCAGGGCCTGGGCTGCTCTTTTACTGAAACGATAGTTCAGTCCAGCATCCCATTTTTCTACATTTAACAGCTGTTGACCTGCCGCCAGGTCTGCAAAGATCTGTGTGTATACCGCTTCAACAGAAGCCTGTGGATAGGTCTGTTCCAAATCTATTATTGTAGAGATGGGTACACCTTTATCTGTAACTGCAGTTGCTTTGTTGTAAACTTTGGCATAGAGGTTAAGCAATTCAAAATTTGCATAAGCCCTTAACAAGTAAGCTTCTCCTTTGATTTGTGCAGTTTCTGCAGAAACACCCGCTTTGGCATCTATGTCAACAATCACTTCATTCGCATAAAAAATCGATTTATAGAAGGCAAGATAAGGGAAAGGAGCAGTCAGGCCGTCGGGATTTACATCGTTCCAGCTGTAGATTTCCTTTACAGCTGAAAAATCATCGCTCGTTTCTTTTAAAAAGAATTCATCTGTCCGTAGGGCCAGCAAAGCTTTGTGTTTTGGAAAACCATAATATCCTGTGTTCAATAAAGCCCTGAAATCGCTGGCTGTAGTTGGGATTACTTTACCTACAGGCTCTATATCTAAATATTTTTTGCAGCTGCTTATGCTTAATAATACAGCAGCCAAACTCAATATAATTAATTTCTTCATCTGATTTAAAATTAAAACGTGGCGTTTAAACCAATGGATATACTTTTTGAAATGGGCTGAGCGTAGATATTACCATAGGTTTCCGGATCAAAATAACCTTTGTAATCAGATCCAAATACCAGCATGTTTCTACCTTCTACACTGATACGCAAACTATTGGCCTTAACTTTACCTGAAATTTTAGCCGGAAGTGTATAACCTAAACGGATGCTGTTTAAGCGCACATAACTCATTTTTTTAGCCCATATGTCCAGGCTTCTGTAAGAATTTGCTGGATCGCCTCCATTTAACCAATTGTAAGTCATCCATCTGCTGCCACCATCTGTATCCGCGCCGATAAATCCTGGCAATGTTGATCCGGTGTTGGTCGGACTCCATACATTCAATACATCTCTGCTGTAATTTTGCCCACGGTCTAACGTGGCCGGGTTATAACTTGGACTTGCCAGTACCATCTGATCCAGGTTAAAAGTTGCCGATATGGCCAAATCAAAATTCTTATACCGGAAACGGTTTACCAAACCTCCAGTATATTTAGGATCCTGATCGCCGGCATAAGTAAACAGATTCTGGTATTCTCTGTTGGACAGGTTGCTCTGTGACAGGAAACCTTCAAAGTCACTACCTGCAAAAGGATCATAGAGTTTAAAGAAATTTTCAAGTGAAACTACTTTACCATTTTGCAGGAACTGAGGCATGCCATTGGCATCCAATCCAGACGTTTTAAGTACAAAAAGTGCGTTTACCGGATAGCCTTCTTTGGATGGAGAGAAAGATGTCAAACTGGCATTTTCTCTTAACACCTTACTCTTATTGTGCGCAATATTAAAATCTGTCCACCATTGAAAATCTTTTGTACTGATATTTCTGGTAGAAATAGTTAACTCCAACCCCCTGTTGTTCACTCGTGCCCAATTGGTATTGGTAAAATCAAAACCGTTCTCCAAAGGCAGCTCCTGGATACCAATCAGGTCTTTGCTTGATCTGTTATAATATTCTAAGGTAAACTGAACGGCATTATTGAAAACACCTAAATCTATCGCAGCGTTAAAGGTCGCTGTTTTTTCCCATCTCAATTTTTGATTCGGCGGGCTACTCACGTCTATAGTTGGCTGGTTGCCTCCTGGCAATATATTTCCACTCTGATAATTCCCTACAACAGATGGAGTGGTGTTCTTATCAATATTTCCTTGTATACCATAAGATGATCTCACACGCAAATTGGAAATCCATTTGATGTCCTTAATAAATTCTTCTTCTCTGGCATTCCATGCACCTGATATGGAGTAAATAGGTAAATATTTGTACTTAGGGTCTACACCAAAAAGGTCAGAACCATCATAACGGATGCTTCCGTAAACGGTATATTTTCTGTCATAGGTATAAGATAGAGTACCGTAAAATGAAGCATAAGCATTTTCAAGCCATGTTTTCTGATAAGCCCTTAGTGGACTAGAAGGCCCTGGCTTAGAGTTGTTTGGAAATAAGATATCTTCGTTGGTTAAGGTTCTGTCATTATAACCAAAACCTCTGGTCATTATGGTTTGATTCTTTGTCCGGCGAAATTCCGCTCCGGCAAGGGCTTCGATTTCATGATTTTCATTGATCACCTTATTGAACTCAAAATTATTCTTCCAGTTGTACTGAAATAATGAATTGTTTTGATTTTCATTAACACCACCAGCAGGAAGATTGTATTCATTCTTTTTGGTCGTGGTATTGTAATATCTGGTGCCCTCTCTCAGC
>NZ_JAELTV010000169.1 GCF_016429005.1 Pedobacter sp. ASV19 | reverse complement strand
CCCCCCCCCCCCCCCCCCCCCCCCCCCCTTTTTTACTGCTCCCCCCACCACCGATATCTACACCGGCTAACGTTCGTCGGCAGCGTCAGATGTGTATAAGAGACAGCGATAACAGGATTGTTATTGTTGATTTTAACGGTAGTGCACCAATAGTTCCATTTGATACCCACTTCTTCCAGGTAAACCGAAGTCCAATTTCCCTTTAATTTATCCAGCTGTTGCAGCTTTGTATTGTTTTCTAAAGTTAAAATCGGGTCCTTTTCCCAGGCAGGTTCGTCATCATACCAAAACTTATTGGTATTTGCATTTCTTATTACTAATTCATCAAGAGTAATATCGGGTAAATTCAATTTTGTCGCAGCTGCCTCTGCTTCATTATTTGCAGGCTCTGTGATTGGTATAAGCCACAAACGACCAATACCACCTTTGAAGGAGTGAAAAATTGCCCAATTAATTACAGCATTTTTATCTGCAATTGTCGCCAATAATTTTAAGGTGTTAAATGTCGGATTCTTTTTAAGAATGCTAGGAATATGGTTCATTGAGAGGTGTTAGATTATTATTTGGACATGGTTTAAAAGCTCAATCAATTCATAATGAAGAGATTCAGATGGTTTAATGGCGAAAATTTTAGATAAAGTTAATGCGTGGGGAATCGCGTGCAATAGCTAGTTCTAGTCATTTTTACTTGTTCAAAAAAAATGTTCTTCTATTTTTTGAAGTATTTTCATTGGCTTTGCTGGACGATAAATAGCCATAGGTAAGTGTTGTTTGATGCAGAATGGATAGATTCATTTATTTATAGGTTTTTCACAATTAGGTTATTCTAACTAGTGTCTGTTTCCGAGATCGGGAAATGTTTTCGACAGCTTAGCGGAAGCCTACTTGAATCTGGGTGTTAAAGCCATATCGCTGATCAATTATAAACGTGCGTTGGAATTAGATCCGGCTAATGCTGGTGCGAGCGAAAAAATAAAGAGTTTTGAGAAGCTAAAATAATGGTTGATGAAAGGTATTTTCTTGGGTGAAAGACCGGGAGGGTGGTGTTTTAATAAAAACCCTATAACTTAGTAGTAAAAATCTTTTAAAGAGACATATAATTAAAAAGAATATGCTGCAAGCTATTGCTACAAAGAGCGGGACTGGTGTTTCCATTTTCGGTGATTATGCTGATCTGTCTAGTTTATACGATACGGTTCACCATATTGCTGATGCGCTGGATGAGGAGAACAAATATCAGAGAGGGCAGCATATGCTGCTTATGAATTTTGCTTATGAGATCAGGCATGCTTATCAAGGTACAAGGCTTATCCAGCGGATGTCTTTTGATGACGAGCAGTCTTTCAACTATTATGGATTCCAGCTGGTTTGGACGGATGTATTGATTTTTGTTAGTGTGCTTAGAGAAAATGCTGGGTTTTTATCGACTGGGCGTTTGAACCAGGCGAATTTGTATTTACTGGAATATGTATTGGAACAGGCGCTGAGTAGTTATGATGCTACGGGTGCTGCGGAGATCATTCCGTTGCTTGGCCGGGGCCTGAACATTGATGGTGAACTTTCTTTTATTATTTATCAAACGGTCCATGTTCAGTTTGTTGGTGATAGGTCTGGTAAAGCGAGGTTCCGGAAAATTCCGCATTTGTTGCGTAGTTATTTTTCTAGCTGGTCTCCAGAACATAAACAAATGTTGCATAGTTTAACACAGTCTGCTAAGGTGCATGGTTGTGAAATTCATGAATTGGAGTTTAGTGATTTTCCGGAGATTAAGTGGTGAGGGGGGTGAAAAAACCTGCACTTCCTTTCTCACTGGACCTTCCGCGAAGGGCTTCAGGCCCTGAGGTGTGAAAAGAGGTGCAGGTTTTTTGGGGGGGGATGTCCGGGGAGGGTGTAAATGAATTCGACTCATACTCGAAGAACTTGATCTTTACATTGAGATAATCCATATAGTTATCGATCAACAATGTTTTGATTTTGGCTTTTTCTTCTTTGTTCTTAAAAGAGAGGCGATGATAGTTCCCAGGATGACTGTGCTGAGTACGCTTAATGTGGGAATGACGATGTCTTTGGTTACCTCGTACCGGGAAGGTGGATCATTTGCGTTCATCGCTCAATTGAATCAGTGAATCAATAGCAAAGAAACTTGTAATTATAATTTTTGTTCATTATTTTTGAATGTTCACGTAACGTGAACATAAATATTATTGAACATGGAAGAGCAAATTATCAGCGCATTGACAAAGCTCGAAGAGAATACTGACTTTAAATGGGATTACAGACACATGGGTAACGACCTGGATGGAACAGTGGACCTCTATTTCAATGACGATAGGGTGAATTTTACCATAGAGCTTAAAAAAGAGCTCCGAGAGTACCAATTGCCAAAACTGATCTATCATAATCGCATGCATAATCCGCTTTTGTTAATCGCCGAGAGGATATTCCCTACGATAAAAGAAAAGCTGCGTAAAGAGAAGATCAATTACCTTGATGGTGCGGGCAATGCGTATATCAGGACAAAGCATTATACTATATTGCTGGATGGTTTTAGACACGAAGAGCAGGAAAAGCCTGTCACGAACCGGGCATTTACAAAGACGGGGCTGAAAATGGTATTCTATCTGATGCTTCATCAAGAGGCAATCAACATGTCACAACGGATGCTGGCCAATGCCACAGGGGTAGCCTTGGGCAATATAAAAAATGTTATCAGCGGCCTAGAGGAAGCTGGCTATGTCCTACAGGTTGGAAAGAAAAGACAACTGCTCCAGAACAAAAGAGCTCTATTGGATAGATGGATTGCCGGTTACGGAGAAACATTGAAGCCTAGCCTCCATTTAGGCAATTTCAAATTACAGGCAGGACACCCCTTAGAGGTACTTGACAACGATCTGATAGAACCCGGGAAAACGGTGTGGGGCGGAGAACCCGCTGGAGAATGGCTGACCGCCTACCTCAAACCTCAGATTTTGACTATTTATACGGTCGAAAAAAGAAATCAGGCAATGGTAAAGTGGAAGCTAATCCCCGCTCCTAACGGAGAGATTAGGGTGTATGATAAATTCTGGAAAGATGAGGCAGCCGATGTTCATCCTTATGCTCCAGAGTTATTGGTATATGCCGACCTTTTGCTTACCGGAGATCCGAGGTGTATAGAAACGGCAGGAATGATTTACGAAAAACATTTGAAAAATGAATTTGGAGAGTATTAAGCAGGGAGAGCTCAAAGAGATATTCGATGCACTGGAGGATACATTTAAAGAGAATGCTATCGATTTTTATATGATTGGTGCAATAGCGCGAAATATCTGGTATGCCAAAGGAGATGAAAAATTCCGTACTACAAAGGATGTAGACTTCGCTGTAATGATAGGCAGCAAAGAAGATTACAAAAAGGTCAGGGACGATCTTATCAAAAAAGGATACACCGAAAGTGCTACGAACGCTTTTGTCATCATCTCGCCTACAGGGTTACAAATCGACCTTTTGCCATTTGGCGGCATTGAAATCGATGAAGAAATAAAGTTCGAGGGACAAGGGCTGACGAGTATTAAGGTTAATGGTTTCCAAGAGGTATATAGCATGGGCACCGAGGACGTTATCCTGGATACCGGTCATCAGTTCAAGATAGCAACATTACCAGCTATTGTATTGCTCAAGTTTATAGCCTATGACGATAGACCGGAATTGCGTTTCAAGGACGCAAGGGATATCATCAACATAGTAGACCATTATTTTAATCTCCAGAGCGACCTGATCTATAACCACCACGCTGATCTCTTTGGTGGAGAGGACCAAGATATTAACTTGGAAGTGATTTCCGCAGCAGTAATAGCTCGCGAGATAAAAAAGATGATCAAGGACAATGAAAAACTTCACTTGCGCCTAAAGGGAATCATTTCGGGTCAGTTAAAGCAAATGGAAAAAAGCGCCCTGATAAGGAACATGGTTAATGAAAGTGGAAAGGATGTAGAAAATGTGGCAGCTATATTGGACGCAATGTTAAAGAACCTTACAGATTGATAAATGGATACAAAAAGCTATCTAAATGAGATAATAAGTTATAAGGAAATATATGGAAGGGACGGAAGTATAGAAGATGCGGCTGGGTTAATTTATATTTGGATCAACCGGGCAAGGAATTGGTCCATAGGCAGATTAGAATACTTAATTCATACCTGCAAAAATGTGATCCCAAATTAACTGGTCTTTTTGATCATGCATTCGAGCTTATACGTCAAAAGGGAAACTGGCAGGTGATATTCTGGGAATACTCAAATATGCTTTTTTACGACCTTATTTTTAAGAACCATAATAATGCACAATTAAGAGATTTAACGGGAGATGAGAACGATAGATTCCTGAAAGAATGTTAGTTCCAGGATTTACCTATCAGAGGGACTATATTTCTAACCTTGATTTTTCAAACCAGCTCAACCGCGGGCTGATGTTCTTTGAGTATCTTGAAAATGATTCTAGGTTCAAAAGATATTTGCCAGGGTTCTATACAGAGATGAGGGTTGATGGTAAACACGAGCTCTACAAGACCCTTTGACCATCTTCGCACAATGCGAAGTGGACAAGGCTCCCAATCTACGGGATGCATAACTTGGGCTACTCTTTTGAAACTTTCACAATCCCTGTTACAAAAAAGAGGTAAAAAAAATAGATCAGTCAGCGGCCAGGCATCACCCACGCCATCGCTGGCCTACGGCAAACTGAACGATGCCAAAATAAGACCTGTCTTTGCAGCGCAACTGTTCAATCCATTTACCGGTTTTTGGTTATACATTACTCCCGGCTTTACAGGATTATGTTAAGACCAGGCGCTAACGTCTTCGTTTTAAATCAAAATTGTTAACGAAAACTTCACGTTGTGTCTAAATAGGCTTTTTAACTTACAAGCTTAAAATGCATGATCATGAAAAATAAATTTCTTTGTATAGCGGCTGTTTTACTTGCCATTTGCACTGCTGCCGCGGCGCAGGCCCGGATCGATAAATACTGCCAGGTGCGGGTTGGTAACCCTGATTATGTTCTTTATCTGAAGAATAGTTCTGCAAAAATCTCTTTAGGCGAAAAGCGGGAACTTTTCGCGCCGAGGGACACAGCCATGGTGAGCCAGTTAAAAAAGGTGAATAGCCTGACAACCGAAACCGATGTGCTCAATTATATGAGCAGCCTTGGCTGGTCGGTGGTCAATATTCATGCGATTGCCAATAAATGGGAAGTAATCTATTTTAAGAAACAATTTGACGCTGCAGAGTTCGTCAGGTAAGTCAGCCAATTTCCCTTAATTAGATCTGTTTTTAACACATAATACATCGTTTTTAACTGACTTTTTCTACCAAAACCGAGATTTAACAGACCATGAGGTTGGCCGAGTCTGTTGATCATCCGTTTTTAATAAGTTGGTGTAGAATAAGCGTGGAATGCTGTATTGCTAATTCTGCCTCCATTACGCGTTAACAATTTTAGGTGCCTTAAACTTGGATTAGGTTAATTTTTTTGCCACTTGGATATTTTTAGAAGATGTGTTTTGTGGTGTTTGATTCTTTTTTGTATTAGGTAAATGGTAATAATTACATATGCAGAAAAGGGTATAAGGTGTAGTATAGGTAGTAAATACTGAGGGTCATTAAGGTTGTTGGTGGCGAACAGGGCCATAAGGATACTGACATACAGGCCAGTGATCAACAGTGAATTTTTTTGTTTTGTGCTGATAATGTATTTAGGTAATCTCATATCTATGTATATGGAATAAAGATATCTATGTGCTTTGATTGAGAGTCAACAGATCAATGAAACAGAGGTTAAGGGAACAAAAGGGCAGGCTTTTTTTGCACTGCCTTTTGTTGATTATAATTGGATACTGTCTGATGTTACTTCTCCGGAGGTATCATACAAGTTAAAAATGTAATTTGCCCCCCCCGTATACCTGGGGTAGTACAAAAAAGTCCTGACCTGAAGAAGGCATCGTGATGAACTGACCTGTAGCCCGGTCTTTGAGTTTGCCTACAAAAATATTGGCCTGATCTTGTGCTTTATCGCCAAAATAATAGGGCAATAAAATCGCAGGGGAAGATAGTTTGATCTTCTGAAACTCGGGGATACCAAGATGGGCATCACCGAGTTCACCGGTATTATAATCGAAATAAAAGATGCACAAATCATAAGCCGGATAGGCCTTGTAAAAATCGCCGAGATTGTTCAGGAATTGTACAGATAGGCTGTCCTGCTGTACCGCGTTGCTGCTGATCCAGCCCGAAATGCCCAATTCTTTGTTGTAAGCCACTTTATAGGTGGAAAGCTCATTCCTTTTCAGGTTGAGAAGGGTATCGGCCACGAGCTGATTGGTACCTTTTACATAAACAGTTAGTTTTATATTTGTACCTGCCTCTACAGTGGTACCGGGCTGTCTTAATGGTAGGTCGCCTATTTTCTGTCCCTGGTAGCGTAGTTCCAGAGCTGGTGTGCCGGGTAATGCTGCTACCTCTACCAGAACTCTGGCATAATAGGTTTTGTCTGTTAATTCTTCTTTTTTAGCGCAGGCGCTGAGCATGAATAAAAATCCTGCTATGATGGTCCATTTATTTTTTAGATGCTTCATCGTTTATAGTTGAGTTTTAGAAATTATAGTTTAAGCTTAGCCCATATGTTCGCCCTGGGTTGGCCTGGTAATCGATAAAATCTCCTTTTTCATAAAGCAGGGTTGTTGAATTGATACCTTGCCTTTTGGAATATACTCTGCTGGCCTTATTCAGTAAATTGCTTACATTGAACTTGAGCTGTGCTTTATCTTTTAATAGGTTCAATGTGAATTGCCCGTCAAAAGAGGGCAATGGGGTTTCGAATAAAGACTCTTGATACATATCGGCTGCGCGGAATACCCGGTTGGTGATATAGTTGTAGCTCAAACTGAGGGAAAAAGGCTTTTGGTCATAATAGATGCCGGCATTGTATGTATAATTACTGGCACCCGCCTGTGGGCGTTCTACTTCTGGGCCTGGGTTATCTGTGACAATGATTTTGTTGGGCTGGGCCGGATCAGAGTTGCGGTAAATTACGGTCATTGGGGTTACTTTGGCAAACAGACGGGTGAAATTGGCATAAATGGTCAGCTTACTTAATACTGGGATTGCGGTAAAAGCTAATGATTTTCGGGCTTCAATTTCAATGCCTTTGTTTTTGGCCGACTGGTCATTGCGGAGTTCATACTGGCGGTTTCCGGGCGAATAGATCTCCATGGGGTACTTTAGCTTTTTATAAAAGAGTGAAAAGGATAGGATCTCGCCTGGATTTGGGTACCACTCATATCGAAAATCAAAGTTATCGATCTTAGTGGAGCGAATGGGTGTATTGCTCTGATAGGTGCCACCCAGTTCAAAATCGTACTCCCGGAAATAGGCCAGCTCACGTAAGTCTGGCCGGATAATGCTCTTGGCATAAGATAAGCGCAGGTTCATTTTTTGGGTTAGTCCATAGGTTAGTGCCACCGATGGAAATAAGTTGAATTTGGGTTCCAAACCGAAGACTTCACTATAATCGGTAACATCTTTATTTTTATCTATCTGGTTTTTTACGAAGGTTTCCAGTAAGGTATTTACCCGGTTTAAGTCATAGTATTCGCCACGCAGACCACCTGTGAGGCGCAATGCGTGGCCGATCCTGCTGTCCAGCATGACATATCCTGCATGTAAATTGGCTTTATTGTGATATTGGTCGCTGAAATCGCTGATGCTGATTTTTCCTTCAGGATGAGTTGCGGAGTCAAAAGTTTCGCTGATGGGCTGCGGGTCACTACTGCCGAAAAACTGGGATGAGGTATTGGCTACCCAGAACAAACGGTCTTTCTGCCAGCCTGCGTAGCCGGTTTTGAAACTGTTGTTAACAGGGATTTTAGCAACGTCAAATTTTAAGGGTATGGTGAGGTCCAGGTTCCAGCCGAGGTTTTTCTCATTGGAGCGGCTCCAGTTCCTTAAAACACCTGCGGCCAGCAGATTGCTTTCAGGGTTTAGGATACTGAAATCTGAATTGGGATTGGTTGGATTATCGGTTGCACTACCTACATATCTGGCATCAAGCTGATGGTTATCTGGCTTTTGACGGTCAAGTAAGGTGTAACTTAAAAGCCCGTTCAACTTTATTCCCTTGGTTCCCAGAGCTTTTTCTCCCTTGAGTTGGTTTTGCAGCATGCTGGTCTGTGTGGTTAAGTCATAATAGCCCACTGCTTGTCCATAGTCATTTTTATCCCCGGTGCCAAAAACCAATTGTTGGTCTAAGGTGCGGAGGTAAACGCTTTGCAGGCCCAGTTTGATCTGTTTGCCTGTATAGCCAATACCTGCAATTCCGCCCAGATTGGTGGTGAAGCCGTAACGGTTACCGGTAAAGCCATACAGTTCTTCCTGTGCATCGCTGCCGGTATAGCCATTCCGGCCCATAATGACGTTTGAAGTTTGCCAGGTATTACGGTAGCTGGCTGAGGCTACTATCCCGATCTGATCATTGTTCTTCAGGCTGATTACCCTTCCAAAGGATGCCTGAAAATTGGGTGATACCGGAGGGCTGTAATTATATAGCTTCCAGTTGTTGGAGAATAGTTGCGCATTACTGCCTTTGGTGGCATAATCTGCGCGGATATCGTCTACGTTTCTCCAATCACTACGGCCTAATAAAGTACGGTCTGCGGAGGCGGAGCCAAGGTAATTTCTGGTGCTGATGTTCAGGCCCCTGAAATTTTTACCTGTAGTCTTATCGTTATAGCTTTCGCCAAAGCTGATATTGAAATAGTTTTCGGTGGGGATGTTCTTGGTATTGACTTCTACCAGGCCACCTCCGAATTCGGCGCTTTTATCTGGGTTAATGCTTTTATAGATGGTGATGTTATCGACCATATTGGCTGGGATAATATCAAAGGAGAACTGCTTCCGGTTCATTTCTGTGCTTGGCATGACCTGGCCGTTCATCATGGTGCTATTGTATCGTTCTCCTAAGCCGCGAACCACTACAAATTTGTTCTCCAGAACGTTTACACCGCTTACGCGTTTTAAGCTCTCTCCAATGTTCTTATCCGGTGTACGGGCAATCTGTTCGGCACTGATGCCGTCAGTAAGGGCAGCATTGTTTTTCTGTTTAGTGTACAGGGCTTCTACAGATGTTTTTTTGTAGTCGCCTGTGATGGTGACGGTGTTTAGTGCATTGGTTGCAGGTGTCATCGCGATATCCAATGGTGTGTTTTTGCCTTCGCTGACCTGAATACCAGTGATGCGTTTGGTCTGGTAGGAAATGTAGGTGATTTCGAGGCTATAGGTGCCTGGACTGAGGTGGAGCTGGTAAGTTCCGTCTACGTTGGACTGGATTCGCTCGCCCGTTTCTATGATTTTAATGGAAGCGCCTGGTAGGCTTTGGCCTTTTTCATCGAGGACTTTTCCTGAAATTTTGCCTGGTGTGGTTTGCTTACGTACATAAATATCTTGTCCGTGCTGCTGATAAGTGAGGCCTTTATCTTTAAGCAGGGTTTCCAGTACTTCTTTTAGTGATTTGTTTTCTGCTTGTAAACTGACGGTTCTTTGCGCTTCAATGGCTTTTTTGTTGTACATCATGTTGAAGCCGGAGATTTTCTGTATTTCCTGAAGTGCCATATCCAGGCTTGTGTTTTTAATTTTTACAGAAATCTTCACTTCGCTGATGTTTTGGGCTTTTATGGGACCTGCCAACAGTGTAACACTTAGCATCGCGATAACCGTGAAGGTTAATAGCGAAAGTTTCATGAGCTTAAATAAATTAAATAGTTGTCCATTTAATGTTGTTTTCATTTTTGTTTGCTTGTTTTTTCAAGGCTATGAAGTGATCATGATTTATTTGTTTAGAATTCATTTGAAAAATCATGATGGTTTCATTACTTTGATTTGTTTTTGATAAGAATTAAGACCCTTGTTGAAGACGTTTAACCGGGGTTGCTGTCAACAATTCCCGGTTTTTTGTTGTCGGTTAATTTGCAAGTTATTTCATGTGTATCTCCTTGTCTGCTGATTGTTATTTACATTGATTGTTATTTATATTTAATTGGGTTCCTTCCAAATGATAGGTGAAGGCATTGATTTGTTGGAGGGCCTTCAATGTTTGTGTTAAGGATTTGTTGTTTAAGCGGGCAGTGAACAGACAGGATTTTCCGGTTTGGCTCAAGGTTATTTTGATGTTGTACCATTTCTCGAGTTTTAGTTTCACTTCATCGAATTGGGCGTCTCTAAAAATGAGGATGTTGTCTTTCCAGGCATTGTTTTGTAAGGTGCCGCTGTTGATCTGTGTGTAGTTGCCGCTATGCGTGTTGACAAGGAGTCCATGATCTGGTGTCATCAGGGCCAGTACTTGCTTATTTTTGCCGATGACTCTTGTTACTGAAACCTTTCCTGTGTTGACGGATATTTTTTGCTGGCCTTCTTCGTTACTGATGTTAAATGATGTACCCAGAACCCTGGTGTCTGTCTCTTATACACATCTAAAAAGGGGGGGGGGGGGGGGGGGGGGGGGGGGGGGGGGGGGGGGGGGGGGGGG
>NZ_JAELTV010000168.1 GCF_016429005.1 Pedobacter sp. ASV19 | reverse complement strand
CCCCCCCCCCCCCCCCCCCCCCCCCCCCCCCCCCCCCCCCCCCCCCCCTTTTAGATGTGTATAAGAGACAGATGTTTGTTTTGAAAATCTTATTTTTAACTGGACAAACATTGATAAAACTGCCGGATATGGTACTTCCATAGAAGGTTTAAATGATAGTTCGTGGAGTACTGGAACTTCAAGGTCTACTGTTAAAATACTTAACTGTGTAGTTCTTCATAAGCAGGATTCGGTTGGGGCGGAAGGGATAGGACAAAGTAGTTGTGATAATCTTGAGATTAGTGGATGTAGAATTTATGGGGTAGGAGACGATAGCATAGGAATCCATGCATGTACAAATGTTATTGTAAAGGATAACAAGTGCTATTCAACGGATGGACGTATTTATATTTCCAATTCTCAAAATGTATTGGTTGAAGGAAACTATGTAGAGAGAATACAGACTCAAATAAGTCATGTTTGGATTAGTGGAGGGGCATTGATTATGTGTGAGATTGAAGGAACTGATAATCCGATGGCTTGTTCAAATATTAAAGTAGTGGATAATACCTTGGTGCTTCCGGCAGGAATGACTGGAACAAGTAGTACATATATGGCTAGATTCAGAGCTGTTCAGGGCTTGGTTTGTAGCAACAATATATTTGAGGCGAATAGTGATGTTACTGTTTCCTGTATTAATATAGAGCCGCAAACCGTCTTAACCACAAAATATACTCCAGTTAATCACATTATAAGTAACAATATAGCGAAAGGGGCTTATCCTCCAGTTATTCGTGAAAATGGAGCATTATCTACAGATATAGTTGGACCTGTTTATTATTCAAATAATAATGCAACTTATTCGATTATTGGAACCAATAGTAATATTGTTGGACAGATATTTGGTTCAGGAATACCGGAGAGTGTTGTTTCGGCTCCAGTAGGCACTCTTTATATTGATCGGTCTGGCATAGTAAACAACTTATGGTATAAATTATCAGGCAGAGGAAATACAGGGTGGAGTCAATTTTTAAATACACTTGGTGCCTCCGGATTACCTACAATTACTGCAGGAGCTGGAGCTGGTACCTCTCCAATAGTTTCGATAGAAGGAGGAGATAAAGCTGGACTAATAACCATCACTGTTGGTTCTGCTCCCGCTGCATCAGCTACCGTTGTAACACTTACATATAGTGGTGGTGTTGCTTTTGCTATTGGATCCTATCCTGTTATTTGTGCGGCTAACGGCGCAGCTGCAGCTCTATCAGGTAATTTTCAGGTGTATGTTAATGGAACAACAACATCTTTTTTGGTCATTGCTGGATCTTCTGGTTTGAGCGCTGGCACTCAATATATGTGGCATTACCATATATTTTGAAAATATAATAGTGCAACATAAGATATGATTCTGCGTTTGCCTAGAGCTCTGTAAAATCGAGACAAATTGCAGAAAACTTGATACAAATCTGTAGGGGAGCGTAAGGCTAAAAGATCAATATTTGGGAAACCAAATCTATAACCTTATGAACAGAAGTCTACGTGCTTATTCAACAAACATGTCTTTTGAATGGTGCTTATTTTGGAAATCATCTTTGTTTAAGAGATTCTTTGTCACGGTTGTGGCTGGTATTTCTTTTTTGATGATTTCCTTTGCTGTGAGTGCCCAACAAGTTTTTAAAGTAACCGGAACGGTTAAAGATGAGTCTGGCGAAACACTGATTGGTGTGAGTGTCAAGATCAAAAATGGCAAGGGAGGAGCCACGACCGATAAGAACGGTAATTATAGCGTTAACCTTGATGATAAGAATGCGACATTGGTATTTATCTATGTTGGTTATGATCAGAAAGAGGTGGAGGTGAATGGCCGGAGCCAGATTAATGTGTCGCTGAAGCCTGCTGCAAACAGCCTGGAGGATGTGGTGGTGGTGGGTTATGGCACGCAGAAAAAGGAGGCCATTACCGGGGCTATTGCTACGATTACGAGTAAGGACTTTGAGAAGGTACATGGCGGTTCTACCGTGAGTACGGGGCTTGCTGGTAAACTGCCTGGGGTATCTTTCAGGATGCCGGATGGTCGGCCGGGATCTAGTGCGGCTATCCAGATCAGGAATATGGGCGATCCTTTGTATGTGATTGATGGTATCCAGCAGGATGCGGGGCAGTTTAACAATATTTCTCCAACGGATATTGAGAGTATAACGGTATTGAAGGATGCTTCTGCGGCGATTTATGGAAGTCGTTCTGCCAATGGGGTTATTATTGTGACGACGAAGAAGGGTGCCAATAACAGCAGAAACACTTTTACGGTTGATGCTTATACGGGCTGGCAGAATTGGGTGCGTTTTCCGGAAACCACTAATGCTTATCAGTGGATGTTGGGCAAGGCGACTGCAGAACTGAATTCGGCCGGGAAGACAGATATTACACGGGCTGAACTGGAAAAATGGAGAGCTGGAACGGAGTATGGTTATCAGAGCCAGAACTGGAAGGATTTGATCATTGTTCCGAATGCGCCACAGTATTCGGTGAATTTGAATGCTTCGGGAGGTACGGATAAGATCACTTATTACCTGTCTGCTACGCATCTGGATCAGAAGGCGGTTTATGGTAAGGAGCGGGAGTTTGATTTTAACCGTACAAATATTCAAAGTAATGTGGAGGCTAAGATCAGTGATCGTTTCAAGGTGAATATGCTCATTAATGGCCGGATTGAAACCCGTGACCAGCCGGGTGTACCTGGGGGTGATGATTACTGGGCTGCGCGTTTTGCTTTGTTGAGAAACCGGCCTACTGAACTGGCTTATGCGAACGGAAATCCATTATACCCTAATGATATCGGGCACAATACGGAACAGTTTGCGGTACAAAGCAAGGCTTTGACGGGTTACTGGAAGTCTGACTGGAGGGTTTTGCAAACTAATTTGTCTGCAACTTACGATACACCGATTACGGGTTTAAGTATAAAGGGCTTGTATTCTTATTATATAGCGGATAATGTGGTGAACGGACACGAGTATACGTATAATGTTTATACGTATCATCCGGATACGGATACGTATGAAGAGAAGGTAGGGAGTTCTAATCCATACAGGGAGCGCCGAAATGAAAAGGTCATAACGAACACCTATCAGCTGCAAGCTACATATAACCGGACTTTTGGAAAGCATACGGTGGGGGGTATTTTGCTTGCGGAGCGCCTGGATCGTTTCCGTACTTATACTTTCCAGCATGCGGTTCCGCAGACTAATGTTTTGCCTGTTTTACAGTTTGCAGATATGGATGGTCAGGATTTTGCGGATATTCAGGAGGAAGAGGCCAGAATCGGATACGTTTCCCGTTTGAATTATAATTATGCGAATAAATATTATCTGGAGGTTTCTGGCAGAAGGGATGCTTCCTGGAAATTTGCACCGGACAGAAGGGTAGGTTATTTTCCTTCAGCATCTGTTGGCTGGAGAATTACGCAGGAAGGTTTTATGAAATCTTTACTGGGAGAGAACTCGGTTTTGGATGATTTAAAATTCAGGGCTTCTTATGGACAACTGGGGGATGATAAAATTGATCTGGATCCCTTTGCTTATCTTCCAGGCTACAACTATAACGCGGGAACCGTTATCCTGGATGGGAAGACCATTACGACTTCAAGGGATAAAGGCCCGATTGTAAACAACCTGACCTGGTTTAAAAGCCGTATCACAGATATTGGAGCAGATTTCTCTCTCTTTAAAACGAAACTAACGGGTACGTTTGATTACTTCTATAGGAAACGTACTGGTCTTAGAGGTACCAAGAATGATATTTTGGTGCCTGCTGAATTGGGTTATAACCTTTCGGATGAGAATGTAAACAGTGATGCGCAATATGGCGGGGAGTTTTCGCTGAACTATCAGAATAAAATAGGGGAGTTTGGATATACTGTTGGTGGAAACTTTTCTTTGTCGAGAAGCAAATTCCTGGAATCTTACAAGCCACGTTTCAACAACTCTCTGGATCAATACAGGAATTCAATAGAAAACCGCTATAACAATATTTTCTGGGGTTATGAGGTGACCGGGCAGTTTAAGAGTGTGGATGAGATTAACAATTACAAAGTGAATATTGATGGTAAAGGAAACAGCACTTTGTTGCCAGGGGATTTAATTTATAAGGATCAGAATGGTGATGGTGTAATTGATGGTTATGATGAAAGGCCTATTGGTTATACCACAACTGGTCAGCCGAATATTATGTTTGGCTTTAGTATTGGTCTTAGCTACAAAAATTTTGATTTCTCTGCAGATTTTTCGGGTGGGTCTTTGTATTCCTGGAACCAAAACTGGGAACAGCGATGGGCATTTCAAAATACGGGTGCTTTATTGCAAAGTTTTGCAGATGACAGCTGGCACCGGACGGATCCTTATGATTTGAATAGTCCTTGGGTGGCGGGTAAATATCCTGCTTTACGTTTTAATGAAGGCGGACATAGCAATTACAACAGGAATTCTACTTTTTGGTTGCATAATGTGCGTTATCTGAGGGCCAGGACAATAGAGTTTGGTTATACCTTACCTAAGCGGTGGCTGGAGAAAATCAAGGTTCAGAATGCAAGGGTTTACCTGAACGGTTATAATTTGTTCTCTATCGATAACCTGAAAAGTTTTGGGGTTGACCCGGAAATTGCAGACGATAATGGTTTGCAGTATCCGCAAAACAAGTTTTTTAATATAGGGATCAAATTAGCGCTCTAATCATCCAATCGATCAAAATCAAGACTTAGTTATGAAAAGTATAAAATATGCCTGGTTTGCCATTGTTCTTCTGACTTTTGGACAATCCTGTAAAAAAGATTCTGAATATTTAAATAAGCAACCGACCAATACGCTTAGTGTAGAAGCCACCTGGAAAGATCCAAATCTGGTTCTTTCTGTGATTGGCGACCTTTATGACCGTTATCCGGATTTCCAGACCATTGAGTCCTGGTGGGAGTTTACCGATTTCGACGAAGCTTTTGCTTCCAATGGCGGAGATTATGGACGTCATCAAAATGCTGAATTTGATTATGGCAGCTGGAACTGGTGGGATTATGGTTATATCAGGGACCTGAATGTGTTTTTGAAAAGAGGACAGGAAGCGACTGCTTTGAGTGAGGCAGATAAGAACCGCTTTATTGCTGAAGCTCGTTTTATCAGGGCGGGTGTGTATTTTGAGCTGGTTAAAAGGATGGGCGGTGTTCCTTTGATTACGGAGCCTATGGAGTATAACTACAGTGGTGATCCGACTTATCTTCAGCATGCCCGTGCTAAAGAATCGGAGATTTATGATTTTGTGATCAGTGAACTGGAAGCGGTTAAAAATATGCTTCCAAATTCGGCAAGTACACAAAGCCGGGCCACTAAAGGGGCGGCATTGGCTATGGAATCTCGGGCGGCTTTATATGCGGCGTCTATTGCCAAATATGGTGTGTCTACCGGACAAGTGAGTTTGCCTGGCGGAGAGGTAGGTATCCCTGCCTCTATGGCGACGGCTTATTACCAGAAATCTTTGCAGGCGGCAAAAGAGATCATCAGTGATGGACAGTATTCTTTATACAAGAAGAATCCGAATTTATCTGATAATTTTTCGAGTCTTTTTACGGATAAGAGCAATAATCCGGAAGTGATCTTTGCTAAAGATTTCAAATTGAAGACCAATAAGGTACATGGGTACACGATTAATAACCAGCCACGTTCTTCGGCCGAAGAACAACAGGGCGGGCGTTTGAACCCTTCTTTGAACTTGGTGCAGTCTTTTGAAAAATTAGACAATACTTATGCTTCTTTGGCCAGTGTAGATGCTTCGGGGAACCCGGTTTACTATACGGGGATTACGGATATTTTTGCAGGAAGAGATGCGAGATTGGCAGGTACAGTGATTCTTCCGGGTACGCAGTTCAAGAATAAAACGGTGGATATCTGGGCGGGTTATATGCTGGCCAATGGAACAATCATCACCGGAGATAATTTTGGACAGACCAAGAAGGATGTGCTTCCTGGTAAACCTGGAACGGTGCAGGTGGTTGGCGCTGATGGACCTATTGATGGATTGGAGTTTAGTGCGCAGTCTGGTTTTTATGTGCGTAAGTATCTGGATCCGGCTACAGGTTCTGGTCAGATTGGTACCCGTAGTGAGGTTTGGTGGATCAGGTACCGGTATGCGGAGGTGTTGTTAAATGCTGCTGAAGCTTCTTTTGCTTTGGGTGATGCTCAGGGGGCTGCAGATTATTTGAAGCCTGTCCGGGACAGGGCTGGTTTGACCACGCCATTGACTGCGGGGGATATGAGTTTGGACCGTTTGGTTCATGAGCGTAGGGTGGAACTGGCTTTTGAAGGGCATGAGCTTTGGGATATGAAAAGGTGGAGGCTTGCGGATAAGGCCTGGAACGGAAATGCGATGTCTGTTGCTGATTTTACCAATGCGGCCAATATTGGGGTTGCCGCCAGAACGAATACGCAGGTGTTTGGCTTATGGCCTTATAAATATTATAATCCGGGTGATGCGAATGATGGTAAGTATGTGTTTAAAGTGGTCAAACCGAGCAAGGTTACTGCGGCGCATCGCTTCCGTTTAGGGAATTACTATTCCTTGATCAATCAGGATATCATCAACAGAAATCCGAAAATTGTTAAAAATCCTAATCAATAAGTTTAAAGATACAGATATGAGACCTAGATTTTATTTTTTAACTGTGGCGTTGCTGGTGCTCTTTTTGGGTTCTTGCAAGAAAGATAATTACGATGCGCCGGCTGCAGATTTTAACGGCAGGATTGTTTATAAAGGGGAAGCGATTAATGTTCAGTACGGGAATGTGTATTTTGAATTGTGGCAGCCGGGTTTTGGAAAGAGTGGTGCTATTAATGTGAATATTGATCAGGAAGGGCATTATTCTGCGAAATTGTTTGATGGGAATTATAAGCTGGTGTTTTCTGCGAATCAGGGACCGTTTTTGTGGCCAAAGAATGCGAAGGGGGCGCAGGATACGGTGGCGGTGAATATGAGTGGGAGTAAGACGATGGATATAGAGGTGATGCCTTATTATATGGTTCGGAATAGTGTTTTTACGGCGGCTTCTGGTAAGGTGAATGCGAGTTGTAAGCTGGAAAAGATCATTACGGATGTTAATGCGAAGGATATTGAAAGGGCGGTACTGTATATTAATAAGACGCAGTTTGTTGATGGGAGCAACAATTTAGCCAACCAGGAATTGACGGGTGCTGCGCTTGGGGATTTGAATAATCTGAGTTTTTCGGTTACTGTGCCAACGATTGTTCCAACGCAGAATTATGTTTTTGCACGGATTGGGGTAAAGATCAGTGGGGTGGAGGATATGATTTTTTCTCCGCTGCAGAAGGTTCAGTTTTAATAGGGATTTCGTTTAGATTGGGCGCTTTATTGCCGCTCTGGCGTTGGGCCGGAGCGGTTTTTTTATAAGCTGAACAGCTCTTTAATGCGGTTGGCTTGTCTTCGTGATACATCAAGAATTTCGCTAGTGCTTAGGGTCAGTTTTAGTTTGCCTCCAAACCATTCGTTGACATTGGTTACGGTTACAAAATTAGCTTCTTCTTCCATGTTTAAGGAGGCCTTATTTCCATAAAGGAGTTTTAAGCGTTCTTTAATGTTGTTCAGACCAATACCCGGGCTTTCTTCCAGAGGGCTTCCTTGCTGTATTTTTCCTGTGTTTTTGACCGATAAAAGAAGTTTGGTCCCAGACTTTTTAAGTGTGATCCAGATGTTGCCGCCGGTGCTGCTTAGACCTATACCATGTTTAACAGCGTTTTCTACCAGTAGCTGTAGCACCATTGGGGGAATCAGTTCTTTGAGCAGTTCAGTGTCTGCATCAATGAAATACTGTAGTTTTTCTTCATACTGGATTTTCAGCAGTTCCAGGTATTGCGTAAGAATTTTGAGTTCTTCGGCTGCGCAGGCTTCTTTTTCTTCTGAGTGTTGCAGGGCATAACGGAATAGTTCTGAAAATTTGGTGAGCATGTCTCTTGCCTGAACCGGGTTTTCGAGGATCAATGCACGGATATTATTGAGTGCATTGAACATGAAATGCGGATTGATCTGTGCTTTGAGCGCACCCAATTGTGATTTTTGTACTTCGGCTTCCAGTTTCCATCGCTCTACTTCTGCCAGATGGTTCTCGCTGATCAGCCGGTAGCTGAGGTAAGCTAAATTCCAGATGAGGATCAAAGTGAAAAGCGGGATAATATTGGAAAGGGAGGGAAATAGAGGGAATGAATATTTTTTATAGAAGGGCATACAAAACAGGCAAATGAGTAACAACCAGCCAATGGCTTGCAGCAGCGAGGATCCGAGCAAGAACAGTATAAATTTTCCTCCTCTTATCTTTAGTTTTTGATGGTATGTCTTCAGGTAACAACGATAGACTGTGGTGATGAGTAAGCCACCAACAGCCATATTTACAAAATTCAGGTATAAGATAACATCCTGTATTTTTGTATTACTTTTCTGAAATAGGTAGTTGATCAAACCGATTATAAACCAGGTACTGATTTGAACTGTCCAGAACCAATTCTTTTTCTTTGTTTCCGTCATTATAGCGTATTGATCCAGGTGGATACCTTTTGCAGAACTGCAGGGTTAATGGTTTCTTCTATTTGACTGTATTCAGAAATAGCTCCTGTATTTGCTTTTTGAAGGAGGTGGTTTAGTCCTTCCATTGGAAGGGTTTCAATATGGGTATTTCCTGCTTTTTGCAAACTGGATTTTATTCCGGCAAGATTGGATGTGCACTCTACCTGGCTATCTAGTGTTCCATTGAGGGCTAATACCGGACATTTAACCTTGCTAAGGTACTCTGCCGGGTTGAAGGTTATGAAGTACCTGAACCAGGGACCTTTATAGGCATCAGTTGTTTGTTTAATGATCTTGTCTATCTTGGTTTTGTTTGTTGCTTCCTTTGTAAGGGTCAGTTCCTGGCGCAGAATGGAGTCGATATTGGCGATGGATTTTTCAAGGGGAAGGGTTTTGCTTTGTTGCATGCCCATAAATACCTTTAGATTGGTTGCGGCTGCTCGCTGAACAGTTTCTGAAGATGCCCCACCTAACTTCATCTGATCGGCAAGTTGTTGGGTATAGAGTTGAGGAATGTTAATTCCAGGGCCTGCCAGAAGTATGATAAATTTAACCGATTTATTGCGGCTGGCTACCATGGGAGCAATCATACCGCCTTCGCTGTGCCCTACCAAACCAATTGATAGTTTTTTAAGGTCTGGTCTGGATTGGATATAGGTTACTGCAGCTTCTGCGTCATCTGCGAAGTCGGCGGTCGTTCCGGTTTTAAAATCACCGGTTGATTTACCGACACCCCGATCGTCGTAACGAAGTACTGCGATGCCATCTCTGCACAGGTGGTCACTCAGTACCAGAAACGGTCGGTGATTAAATTGTTTAATCTCTTCATTGCGGTCCTGTGGGCCTGAACCTGTAATCAGAATAACGATTTTTGATGCTTTACCGTTGGCTGGCATGGTTAAGGTTCCGGCAAGTGTATGACCTCCTTTAGGATTAGAGAAGGCCACCTCTTCTTGTTTATAAGGGAAATCTTTTGGATCTTGTGGTCTTGGCCCTGTTTTGAAGCTCAGCTTTTCTTCCGTTGTGCTTAGATTTAAAGGAAGGCTTTTACCTCCTTGTTGAAAGGTGCCGGTTATTTTGTTGCTGTCGGGCAGAAGCACACCGGTGTAGGTTAAGCCCATGTTCGGGGCTTCTATCGTTAAGGTCTTGTTACCGAAGGTGGTTTTAGCTGTTGGAATGCCTATGGCTTTTTGTAATGGGCTATCCATGGTGGTGTTGTAGTCATTACCTTTTTTGACAATGTGAAATATCAGGTTAAGGTTAGTGCCTGAGATATGGAGTGTGCCGTACCAGGTGCCGGTGATGTCTTGGGCATAGAGACTGGTACTTAGAAACAGAACGGTGAGTAGCGTATAGATTTTTCTCATAATTTTTAGCGTTGTTACCCAAAGGTGGTAAAAATTGAGATGTCTCTTGAGTAAATTGTGACGAACGGATTTATAAAAGGATAAATGGTATTTGTGGCCTTATTTACTATTTTGATTTATAGTAGTTGGTGGTTCTTCAATAATCCGCTGTCTACTAGTTTTGCGAAATGCTTGGTTCCCGGTACTTTTTTGAGGGAGTCGAGGTGCCGGAGGTGATGGATATCTGTTCCGATGAAATCGATATAGTCTTTGTCGATGAGTTTTTGTGCAATGACGTTGATCCTTTCGCCATAATGTGGGGTTAAGGACATGGCATTTACTTGAAATTCGACGCCCATTTCTTTCAGTCGCTTATAGTAATCGAATTGTTTGTGGAAGAAAAGGTAGCGTTCCGGGTGAGCCAGGATCACCTGATAGCCTTTAATGCCCAGATCAAAAATTTGTTCTTCCAGGTCGTGAGGTCTGGAAATCTGGCTGAATTCTATGAGTAGGCGATTGCCAAGCATAGGCATCACTGCTCCTGCTTCGAGTTGGTTTAGGAATTGTTCGTCCAGATAGTATTCAGAGGAGAGGTGGAACTCTGTCTCTTATACACATCTAAAAGGGGGGGGGGGGGGGGGGGGGGGGGGGGGGGGGGGGGGGGGGGGGGGGGGG
>NZ_JAELTV010000167.1 GCF_016429005.1 Pedobacter sp. ASV19 | reverse complement strand
CCCCCCCCCCCCCCCCCCCCCCCCCCCCCCCCCCCCCCCCCCCCCCCCCCCCCCCCCCCCCCCCCCCCCCCCCCCCCCCCCCCCCCCCCCCCCCCCCCCCCCCCCCCCCCCCCCCCCCCCCCCCACAAACCTTTTTTACGTTCGTCGGCAGCGTCAGATGTGTATAAGAGACAGATCTTGAAATCTTTTTTAATCGTTGTGAAATGTGGTAAAGATTTTTGCGCTGTTCTATTCCATAGAATTCTGCCTCCGGACAATAATGAGCTGCAGCAATGCAAAATTTACCGGCACCACTGCCGATATCAATAATTTTACTTCCAGGTTGGGGAGAAAGGAAGGTTGCTGCAACTTTGATAATATTCAGTGGGCTCCAGTGAATTTTGGATAATTTTTGTATTCTGGATGAAAATTGCTGGTCGAATGTTTCGTCGTTTTGGTAAAGGTTTAAGTTCGGTGATGAGGTGTTCATTTATTATCTCTTTAGAAGAGCGCTTTCTTTGAACGAAAATAAAGGGTTATAGAAGTGAATGTTGTGTTAGAAGATCAGTGTAAAAGATGATATTTATCATGTTTTAATTTTTGGTATCAGTTGTTATTTATATTTGATGTCTATGTTTACGGTTAAAAAAGAAGAAGATTTGATCAGACAATACCGGTTGGATTCCAATGCCTGTATTGCAAAAAAAGATGTTGATGGTGTTTCTAAATACTGGCTGCCTGATTTCGTCCAGGTAGCTGGCGATGGCAGTCACACCATAGGTAAGGCTCTTATTGCCGCCGACTGGAAATATATGTTTTCCCAGAGCAGTCCTGTATTTGAACGTTTGCCCGATGAAATTGTAGTTGGAGAAGCGGGAGATTTAGCATGGGAGAAGGGGAAATGGGTTTATAAAAATGATAAGTACTGGGGGAACTACTCTGCAATGTGGCGAAAAGTTAAAGGCAAGTGGTTTACACAGTGTGAATTGTATGTGTCTTTAAACAAGTAGTTTAACAAGGTCAATTGCGCAAGATCCGGGTTTTTAAGCCGATATTATGAGGCTAATTTTGTGTCTTCAATAATTGATATGATGATACAAAGTTTAGATGAACGCCTGGAAGAAAAAGACTGGAAAACCATCTCCGGAGAATTGCACAATAAAGGTTTTGTACAGGTAAAAAATGTGCTTATTAAAGAGGAATGCAAACAATTAATAGAAAACTATAGCTTAGCGGATACTTACCGTAAGACCATTACGATGGAGCGTTATCGTTTTGGTGCTGGTGAGTATAAGTATTTTCGGTATCCTTTGCCTCCTTTGATTACCAATATACGGGAAACAGTGTACGCTAAAATTGCACCTGTTGCCAATGCCTGGATGGATGAATTGAACATTGATCAACAGTTTCCAATCTCACATGAGGAAATGAAAAAGCGTTGTGCGGATCATGGACAAATAAAACCCACTGTTTTAATTCTAAAATATGGGGTGGGGGGATTTAACACTTTACATCAGGACTTATATGGGGAGGTTTATTTTCCAATACAATTGGTGTTGTTCTTAAATAGTACTGAGGATTATACAGGTGGCGAGTTTGTTTTAACCGAGCAAATCCCAAGAGCGCAGTCTAAAGCAAATGTACTTCGTCCCGACCTTGGTGATATGTTGTTGTTTACAACGAACTTCAGGCCGGTTAAAGGTACAAAAGGTTATTACAAGGTGAATATGAAACATGGTGTAAGTCCGCTGCACAGCGGGGAGCGGCACAGTCTCGGGATTATTTTTCACGATGCGTTGTCCTGATGGAAAATAAAAGTTAAATTTAGTAAATATAATTTAACGATTTGAAAATTAGAATTTTAGTGTCAGGTTTATTGCTGTTGATAACTTTGGCCTTTCAGGCATTCGCACAAAAATTAAACCCTGTTGTAGCGCCAAATCAGATCCTGAAAAATATAAAGAGTTGGCTCTATTATAATAGGGACCACCTCAGGCTGTCTGAAGATTTTACGGCCTATGATCAAGGTGGACATCTCATAAACCAAGGGATGTTTTTAAAGTCAATTGCTACTGGAGAATTTTTGCCTGTGAGGCTGTCCAATAGTACAATGACCTATAAACTCTATAAATTTCCACCATCAACATCTGAAGAGATGAAAAATGTAATAAGCGATTATGGAAAAACTTATTATGAGCATTACAAACAGGAAGGGAGGAGTTTGCCAGATTTTCATTTTGTCGATTTAAAAGGAAGAGTGTATGACAGAGAAAAAATGAAAGGGAAAATTGTCGTATTGAAATGTTGGTTTATTAAATGTACAGCGTGTATTCAGGAAATGCCACAATTGAATAAGCTGGTGGATACTTATAAAAAGCGGACTGATATTGTCTTTGTGAGTCTTGTGCCCGACGGCAGGACAGCGCTGAATGACTTCTTGAAAAGGACAAAGTTTGATTATGCAGTTGTTCCGGATAAAGGAGTTTACATCACTAAAGATTTAAAGGTATCTGTCTATCCAACTCATTTTATTATTAATAAAAAGGGGGTGATCACGAAGGTTATAAATAATGCAGATGAATTGAATATTGCACTAGATAAAGAAGTGCGGAGATAAAGAAAGGGATGCCGCATCCACGCACATCCCTTTTCTAACCAAATATAAACTGTATGAACGAGTTTCTCTTTTTATACTTTTTTTACAAGTATCCATTTATGTTTTATCCTTGTTAATCTGGCGGAACAAAATAACTGCAAGCTATTTAGTTTTCCGGATCTGGATAAATAAGTAATTAACAAGGCAATGATCATAAGCAATTATTTTACCAATCCTGCAAAGCGTTGATAAAACGCAGTTGGACTATTTTCTGTTTTGGGTTCATATTTACCGGCTATAATAGGCAGGTAAATAACTCTTCTCCGGCTTGGTTCTCCAGTTACAGATGATTGCGCCACCCGATGCCATAGACGACCATCGTGTACAGTTAAATCTCCTGCAGTCGGCGTAATGGCCAGTTCATTAGTATCTGCATGGTTATCCAGAAAATATTTTTTCCTGAAAAGCAGGTTGTACAAACTTTGTTTATGCGTTCCTGGCAGAATTCTTAGTCCGCCATTCTCAGGACTTAAGGTATTCAGATGGATTCCAATATTTAACATAGGGTTTAGTTTTAAACCATGAAAAATGTCACGCAAGCCATCCGTATGCCAGCCCATTTGAGTAAACTTACTTTCCTCGCTATTCACATAGTGATTGAGTACCATGCCGTCCTTTTCTTCTGTTCCAAGTCTTGCACCCGGGGCAATAAGTTTCAACAACACTTCCAATCTCGGATCTTGCGCCAGTTCAGCAAACAAAGGATGCTGCTGATTTAAGAAGGCAAAACGCTGTACTATCGAAGCGCCATCCAGGTCTTTGCCATATTTTACCGGAATACCATTAACCTTAACTTTATTGTTTTTTATCCATTCTGACTGCACTTGTTCCGATGCTCGTATTACATCCTGAATAGTTTCTGTTTTTATAAAATTTTTGAAGTGGATAAAGCCATTTTCATTGAAGAAATCTTGTTGCTCATTGGTAATTTTATGACCTAAAGTGAATTGTGCATATTGGTGGTTCATGGTTAAAAGGGTTTGGGTTTAGAAAAAGACAGGATGGCCGGCCGTTGGTTAGGCAGGCTAGAAGATATTAATCAGGAAAGAATAAAGATTAACAACAACAGCAACAACCGGCCCCTTTGAGAAGGGACATTCGCATGGCGCATGCAGCATGGTTGTAGTTGATTTGATTCATTTAAATAAAGTCTACTTTATTAGTAGACTTTACAAAAGTATAAAATTATTTGATATAAAGAATTTATTTGAAAATAAATATTATTCCTTGTATAAACCAGCTGCAACTTTCTCTATTAGTGATTTAGGTAGATGATTGGCACCAAAAGCAGAAATCCAATTGATGAAGCCTGGTATAATTTCTGCTTTATTGTTAAACATCCCTTTTAAACCGGCTTTAGCAACGGTTTTCGGTGACATGTTAAATTTATCCGCCAAGTCTGCAAAGACGTCTAGACCGGCTCTGCCGGCGAAACCTGTATTGGTCGGTCCAGGGCAAAGGCAGCTTACAGAAACAGTAGAATCTTTTAGCTCATATCGTAATGCGCGGCTAAAAGATAAGATGAATGATTTTGTTGCTGAATAAACGGCCAAACGTGGAACGGCCTGATAAGCTGCTGTACTGGCTATGTTTAATACGAAGGATTGTTCTTGGAGCTTGAGCAACGGTAATAAGAGATGCGTTAACTCCACAACTGTATTGATATTGAGCTGGAGCATATTCAACTGGTCTGTTATAGAAAGATGCTCAAATGAACCAAACAAGCCATAACCCGCATTATTAACCAGAATAGAAAGGGTCACAGCTTGTTGTTGTGTCCATTTCAATACTTCGATGGGAGCCGAAGATAAGGAAAGATCCAGAGGTAGATAAGAAACTTTTGCCTGATGATCATTTTTAATTTGTGTTGAAAAAAGAGAGAGTTCATCTTCCGATCTGGCTACTAATAAAAGGTGATAACCAGCCCTGGCGAGTTCCAACGCGATCTCTTTTCCAATTCCCTTACTTGCACCGGTAATTAAAGCATATTTATCCATCATTCCGTTTTATGGCGAAATATAATATTTAATTCCCAATACTGATTTTGAAACAGCAGAAGAGCAATAAAGAAAAAGATCTGCAACGAAATGCAGATCCTTTTATATTATACTTTGCTTTCTGCTACAGTTTCAACTTTGTCCTCAGCAGCAACTTCAGTTGTAATGATATTGCCTAGATTCTTATTCACTTTTTTTGCAAGCTTTTTTGATAGTTTATCTGAAGCTCTTTTTAATTCTTTTTTGATTTCCTTTGGATCATGACCAAGTGAGGTGATCGCTTGTTCAAATTCCTGCAGGATTTTGATGTCTAACTCTTTACGGATCTGTTTTTTCGCAGACTTCGCTGCAAGTCTTTTCTTCTTCTTACTCATGGATAATGTTAATTTACAGCCGCTAAGTGACATAAAATTATCGTTAATTTTATATTATCATTATGTTAAATCAAAAATTAAAACTTAACATTGAAGTAAGAATCACTAGGAATAATTATACACCAAATTGGATTAAATGATGATCCAGGTGTTTATAAAACATGTTGTTCCATTCTGTTGAGCTAAGTTGTCCGAAGGAGTGCGATTCTTTGTTCTCAAAATGATTTTCTCCAAGTTCCTGCGTTTTTTCAATATGTTGGATTAATCTGTTCTTTTCTGCTTCAAAATCCCTGTTGTCAGTAATTAAAAAAGGAGGGGCTGTTTGTCCATTCTTTTTGAAAGGCGTTTCATTGGTTACAACTTTTTTAACTACATTTTTTAAGATTAAATTCATGAAAAAGCCTGGTTTAGGGTGTTTGTTTTCTTCATAGACCATTTCATAGGTCACATTGCAATGGGCAAGCATTTGTGCTACATTCATTTTTCCCCAGTTTGGTATAGCATCAGGTGTCAGCTGTTTGATTCTCTGAACAACTTCAACAGAAACATCCTTTTTAAAAATATTAGGTAAGGCCATAGTGATGGTTGGTTTTTTGATCTTTGGTAAAGATGAACAATTTGCAACAAAAAATAAACCAGCAGATTTTGTCTTTGATCTATTCTATAGAAATTCTTATCAAGTTAATGTTTATGGCAATCCTGATGCTATTGACTGCATACTTGAAGATGGAATTCCTTAAAAAAGCATTTCTAATGTTCTGTAGTAGACATCAATATAAACACCCTGCTATCGATCCTTTATCTGGTGTCTAACCTGAAATTGCTCACACAAGTCGCAAAACCAATGACCAGAATAAGCAAAGCGGCCAATACCCAGATCCATCGCTTTTGAACAATAGCAAGGATGACACAGATAAAAGCGTGGAACCCAGCAAACATAAAAGCTGCAATACCACCATCTCCGCCGCCAGTATATACACATAAAATGGAATACACGGCAAAGATGCCGAGATTGATACCCAGTATTTTCAAATCACCAGGTTTCTTATTTTGTTGTTGCTCTATCATATACTGACTTCATTTTTAAGAACGTTTAGATATTCAATCTTATCATCCCTGTAGAAAAGATTCATGGTTTCAAAGGGGATGATCTTCATGTCTTTATTAACGATGTGCACACAAGATTTTTTTATAGCTCTGACATCAAAGTTCTGTGCATCAATGAAATTCATGATTATAACTCTGAAAAGATTATCATAACTCAATTCGGGAGCATCAATGGCAGGTAAACAACACAGAATTGATTTCAAATGCTCATTTGCAACCTCTACAGAATTACCAGTACTAAACATATGCAGCAAATGTGGTTTTAAATGCTCATCGTTTTCATATACAATTGTGTTTCTGGAATTGTCCAGCAAATCATTAGGATCGATCAGTCGGGTCAGAGGAAAAACATTTCCACCGAGTTTTAAAGCATACCCCATAACCAAGGCGTCGGGATTACATGGAACTGGAAGAAGATCAGCCGCAGTAAACACATCAGTCTGTTCCAGAATGGCCGATCTGACCTCAGTCAAAGTATATCGATCGGTTGCCTGGTTGTAATTTTTCAGGCGACCAGCCTGTTGAGTTGGCTGAAAAGTGACACCCCTAATGCAGGGTTGTTTTAGAGCATACTCGATAATTTCTCCGATTTCATCAGTATTTAATCCTTTTTGTAACGTGACTACTAAAGTTGTGGATAGATTATATTTGTTAAGGTGTTCAATGGCCTTTTTTCTTACTTCTCTTAAATCTTCGCCACGTAATTTCTCCAAGGCTTCTTTTTTAAATGAATCAAACTGAAGATAAATTTCAAAGTCAGGCATATAAGAAGCTAAACGGGCCACAAATTTTTCATCCTTTGCCATCCTGATACCATTCGTGTTCAGCATGAGGTGTTTTATGGGTTTGCGTTTGGCTATATCCAGGATTTCGAAGAACTGAGGATGCACAGTCGGTTCTCCTCCGCTGATCTGTACTACATCAGGTTCCCCTTCATTTGCAACAATTACATCAAACATCTGCTCAATTTCTTCCAGCGTCCGGTGGCGGCCATAACTTGGTGAAGACATGGCATAGCAGGTAGGGCAAGAGAGGTTGCAGCGGTCAGTAACCTCAATGACGGTTAAACAGGAATGCTGTTCGTGGTCCGGGCATAAGCCACAATCATAAGGACAGCCAAAATGGGTAGAAGTATTAAACTTTAATGGAATTTCACTCCTTTTAGCATAATTCCGGCAGCTTTTATAATAGGCTATATCGGTTGCAATCAATACCCTTTCACGTCCATGTTTTGGGCAGTGTTTAAGCATGTAAACTTTCTCGTCCTGAAAAACGATCTTGGCATCAATTCTCCTCAGGCAGGTACTGCACAGACTTATGGTATAATCGTAATAAATGTATGGGCGTTCAGGCATAGGATTTCAATAGTTTTGAGGGGTTAACGAATAATTTATAGTAATATAATAGTCCGGCAATACAGGCCAGCTGGATGACAGATAAACCAAAACTAAAAACATAATCTGGTTTTATGAACTCAACACAAAAACGGAAAAATAGATACGCGGTAAGCATCATTTTAAAGCGTGCACCGTTTTCCAGAAGGTATTGTTTTTCAAGATTGTAAAGTGAAATCCATAGAAGAATCCAGAATGCGATTTCATATAAGTTGGTGGGATGCCTTGTTTTACCATCACCAAAATCAATTGCCCAAGGCAAGGAACTTGGTATTCCATAGGTTCCATCATCCAAACCCGCAAAATGGCACCCTAAACGGCCAAGGATCATGGCCAGTATAATGGGGTAAACCATCATATCTCCGGAGGAGACGGATACACCAATTTTCTTCTTTATCAGTTCAACACCAATCAGCCCACCCAGTAAACCACCAACAATTGTCGTATTTCGCATGAAATAGAGGATGTCCATATTTTTTAAATATTGAGGGTTTTCCAAAACACCAAGAATGTGGGATCCCAGGAAGCCGCCCAGGGCTGCACCGATGAAAATAAGAATACGGTGTTCATCGCTGATCTGGTCTGCCTGTTTACTTCTTAAATAAATATAGTAACGGTAACCAAGAAAATAAGCGAGTGTTTCGCATATAAAATGGATTGGGACGAAGGATTCACCTAGTGGAATATTGGCTGGATAATGCAAATCTTAAATTTTGGTTGTACCAATTTACAATAAATTATGTACCCTTTATGATTTTTCGGCAACCAGTCTCATTCTGAAAGCTGGCGTTGATAAATTGTTTTAGTTAAGTTATAACAAACTATTTGAAAGTCATATATTGTAGTCATAAAACTCCGAACCAAATATATGAGTGAATTTCAAATCAAAAAATCACCTACTGTTTATGATGCAATTGTAGTAGGTTCTGGCGCCGGCGGCGGAATGGCTGCATATGTTCTGGCTAATGCAGGTCAGAAGGTTTTAATGCTTGAAGCTGGCCAGTATTTCGATCCAAAAATAGATGCACATCAATTAAAGTGGCCCTGGGAATCTCCCCGGCGAGGGGCGGGTACTGTTAGGCCTTTTGGCGATTTTGATGCTTCTTATGGAGGTTGGGAACTGGAGGGGGAACCCTATACCAAAAAAGATAAAACGGAATTTGAATGGTTCCGGTCAAGAATGCTTGGAGGAAGAACCAACCATTGGGGGCGGATTTCCCTGAGAATGGGCCCTCACGATTTTAAATGTAAAGATGGTTTAACAGACGACTGGCCAATCACCTACGATGATTTGAAACCGTTTTACGATAAAGTTGACCGTATGATCGGCATTTATGGTACTGTTGAGGGCTTGGAGAATGAACCTGACGGGATTTTTATGAAGCCACCAAAACCCAGGTTGAATGAGCTTTTTATAAAAAAAGGTGCAGAGAAAGCCGGAGTAAAAGTGATAACCGGCAGAGGCGCTGTACTAACTGAATCTATTAAGGGGAACAATGATCGGGCACCTTGTTTTTACTGTGGTCAATGTGGCCGAAGCTGTAAGGTATATGGTGATTTTTCTGCCTCTTCTTGTTTGGTTATTCCTGCTGTAAAGACAGGTAATTTAACTGTTATTACCGATGCAATGGTCAGAGAAGTTATTACAGATAAAGATGGAACGGCCAAAGGCGTCTCTTATGTGAACAGAAGGGATCTGCAGGAATATCAGGTCAATGCAAGGCTGGTCATTCTAGGAGCCAGTGCCTGTGAATCGGCAAGGATCCTTTTAAATTCCAAATCTCCTCAACACCCGGCCGGACTGGCGAATAGCAGTGGGGTGGTTGGTAAATATTTACATGATTCTACCGGTGCCAGTGTTTCCGGGTTCTTGCCGCAATTAATGGACCGTAAGCGTTATAACGAAGACGGTGTTGGCAGTGTTCATATCTATTCACCGTGGTGGCTGGACAATAAGAAACTTAATTTTCCCAGAGGTTACCATATAGAATATGGGGGCGGAATGGGTATGCCTTCCTATGGATTTGGTTCTGGAGTACCTGTTATGAATGGTATGATCCCGGACAGAAACGGAAAAATGAAAGATGCGGGAGGATATGGTGCCTCTCTGAAAGACGACTATCGCCGTTTTTATGGAACAGGAGTTGGGATGGCGGGACGTGGTACAGCGATAGCCAGAGCTGATAACTATTGCGAAATTGATCCGGATGTAGTAGATAAATATGGAATTCCTGTACTGAGATTTCATTATAAATGGGCACAGGAGGAGATCAATCAAGCCAAACATATGCAGGAGACTTTCCTTTCTATTATGAAGGAAATGGGGGCTGTGGTCACTTCAAAAATACAGGGCCAGGAAACAAATTATGGCCTGGAGGCTCCTGGAAAGATTATTCATGAAGTTGGTACCATACGCATGGGGGATGATCCTAAAAAATCTGCTTTAAACAAGTATTGTCAGGCTCATGATTGTAAAAATCTATTCGTAGTTGATGCAGCACCTTTTGTTCAGCAAGGAGACAAGAATGCGACCTGGACAATTTTAGCCTTGTCTATGAGGACCGCTGAATATATTCTGGCACAAAAGAAAAAACAAAACATTTAAAGATTGAGCTTATGAACAGACGTGACTCGATAAAAGCATTAGGACTTACAGCGATAAGTACCAGCGTACTAATAGATGCCTGCAAACCATCGGAAACTAAAACGGACACCAATATTCCGGAAGAAACAACAAAAGAGGCGGGGCGGGAACATTGGGAATTAGAACGGGACAAGGAACTCCAATCAGAAACTTTTTTTACAAGTCATGAAATGGCAACCATAACGGTCCTTGCAGATATTATTATCCCAAAAGATGATGTTTCCGGAAGCGCATCAGATGCAAAAGTTCCCGAATTTATTGAATTTATAGTAAAGGACATACCGGAGCATAAAATCCCTATGCGCGGTGGTTTAAAATGGCTTGATCTGCAATGCCTGAACCGTTATCAGAAATCTTTTGTTGAGGCTTCTGTAAAAGAGCAAATTGCTATGATCGATGAGATTGCCTATCCAAAAAAAGCCAAACCTGAAATGAAACCGGGTGTGACTTTTTTTAACAGAATGAGAAATCTGACAGCTTCCGGTTTTTACACTTCAAAAATTGGAGTAAAAGATATTGGATATGCTGGAAATGCCCCAAAT
>NZ_JAELTV010000166.1 GCF_016429005.1 Pedobacter sp. ASV19 | reverse complement strand
CGTAAATTATATATGATGAATCAATTCGTTTTAGTTTGTTGCCTTTTTCTAGATTGTCAACTTCTTTCATATTATTCGTCTATCTGCCTTTTGTTTGTTTATAATTTATGCTAACGTTTCGGGGCTTGGCGTGAGTGGCGGAAATTGAAGCGAAAAGTTTCAATTTAGCGACACGGTAAGCAAAAGCCAATTAATTGAATAAATTTAAGAAAAAAAGTCAATTGTATTGGCTTTTTGCGATGACCTCCTCCCTGATATTCAGACTGTCAAAATTGGAGTTTTCGATGTTTTGAACTACAAGTTAACAAATTATTTGGGAGTCAGATCATTAAGGCTGCTATGCGGTCTGTAGTGATTATACTCCCATCTAAAATTCTCAATTTTTTCTCTGGCATCTTCCAGACAAAGGAACCAATTCACCGATAAACACTCCATCTCTGAATTACCATTGAAAGATTCAATGTACGGATTATCATTAGGTTTTCCAGGTCTCGAGAAGTCCAGGGTTACCTGGTTCTGGTATGCCCACATATCTACATCTCTGGATATAAATTCACTCCCGTTATCGCACTGAATCTTTTCAGGAAAGCAGCCTTCCACCAGACATGCCCTGGTCAATTCGCCCACAACATCTGACCCTTTGAGTGATTTTTCAACCAGCAACCCATGGCATATTTTACTACAATTATCCACTATAGTTAAGATCCTGAAACGCTCCCCTTTGAATAAGGCATCCTGTACAAAGTCCATGCTCCATACTTTATTTATTGCTTGAGTCTCCAGGCGTCCCAGGCCATGTGCCGCACTTCTACTACGTCTGGGCCATTTGGTACGCAAGTTCAATCCACAGGCTTTATAAATACGATAAAGCCTTTTGTTACTTCAAAACGGGTTTCCAGATTTAGTGCAGTTTTCTTATCAAGATCGGCATAACCATATGCGCTTTTGAAAATCGGACGCCCAGAATCTGCAATAGGCACACAACCATTAAATTGATGCTTCGCATACAGGGTATCAAACAATTGTTTTAGGTGTTCAGACCTGCTTTGCCCATTCGCAAAAAAGCCAAGCAGCATCAGTAGGGTGATCAAAAGATTCCTTTTCAAGTTCACTAAGGTTTAACAATATTTGAAAGTAATATAAAAATTTGTATTAACTACGTTTTATCGGGCTAATAATCAGTGTAGATAAAGTTTAGTAGCCGATTCCGGTTTGCAGAATCGGTTTGTATTTGTACTTTTGCGCCGGAGAGTTGGCAGAGTGGTCGATTGCGGCAGTCTTGAAAACTGTTGAGTGTAATAGCTCCGGGGGTTCGAATCCCTCACTCTCCGCCACTATGGTATCAAAATGAAAAAGCTCATTTTTGATTTATCAAGTTGCCTTCAATAATCACATCCTCACAATCTTCTGTAAACAAGGATATCTCACCTGGAAATTTGTTGCCAGATATTTTCAATCCTTTAACACCTTTTGCTGTAATAAATGGACATTTTATTATACCTCTTGACTCTGTCGGGTTCGTTTTCGCTTCACCAACAAACCTATTGCCCACAATACGTATGTTTTCATGCACCGCACCTTCGCTTTTAATGATTTGAGGGGCAATATCAATGCCGCAGTTAAGGAAAGTATTATTTTTAATTAACAGATCACGAACCGGACCTGATTCCCACCATTTATTGGCATCGTCTTCAATTAAAATGCCCGGCATAAGACTATTGATCGTATTACCTTCAATAACAATTTTACCACGCGTGGTGGCAAGTATCCCACGACAGGAGGCCAATTCTATCAGGTTGTTGCTCATTATAATATCGGCATGCCATGAAATGTTATCTACGACATCTCCTTTATTAAACATTGGAGCAGGCCCATCTAAAGTTACAATCCAGTTTTTTCGCGTTGTATCACCTGGCATAACTTCTACAGCAGTTACTTTACGGCGTGGGTTGTCATCTATTTCACGTAAAGTAAAATGATTAATAACCGCAATTTCATCGCCAGGAGCACATGGAGCGAATCCATAAGTTTGCTGTTGCATAAAACGTAATTGCAATTTATTTTCTGCCGGTTTTCCTGCTACTCCAATATTTATCCCATGATAATTTACTCCATCATCCCCTGCTCCCGAAATTTTGCAGGAATCTATTAAAATTTTACCGCGGCAATTTGCAAAATGGAACACATCCATACTTGATGGCGAAACACGATTTGTATTTTTGGGAGGTATAACGTTAACTCTCCTAAAAGTAA
This sequence comes from Pedobacter sp. ASV19, assembly GCF_016429005.1. Classification (GTDB taxonomy): domain Bacteria; phylum Bacteroidota; class Bacteroidia; order Sphingobacteriales; family Sphingobacteriaceae; genus Pedobacter. The sequence continues at coordinate 8,594 of NZ_JAELTV010000166.1, read as the reverse complement.
GATTCTCCGTGAATTGACTAACAAAAGACATATTGGTCATGGCATTAATTTCACAATCATAAAAAGAAATGTTCTTACTGTGTACATTATGAAAACTAAGCAAATCGTGAAGGATATACCGAAAGCCATAGGACTTTCCTTTTTCTAAAACACCATCTTTTTTTGGATAGCTAAGACTTACTTTTCCTTTTCCTAAATCAGTCGCAATGGCGGCATCAAACGGAGACCATCTGTCTAGCCGCTTCGATTTTCTTGTTTTCAAGTCTGCCTCTTGCGCCATCATCCAACCATACCCCAAATCACCTGTCCACGCAAACTTTCCATTTTCAATTTTATAAGTAGATCCATCTGCTACCTGAACTGTTGCCGCATCTGTATTTGCATCCAAAACCATAATTTCAGACACAGATGGACGTTTAAGATCGAACACTAAATGTTCATAAGAAATGTCCTCTGACAAATGATTAATAACTTTAACCATGCGTTCAGGTCCGCTCATCATAATAGTTGTTTTACCTTTTCCCGCAACACCGCCACCACGAATTTGGACATGTACCGCACCTTCTATCAATATACCACAAGGCTTCGGTGTAAATGTAAAGTCTGCAGTGTTAGAGACATGCCATACGCGACGTAAGGATTTTGGCGAAGTGAATTCATGCTTCCCAGGAAGAAATTCAATAACAACCGGTTGCTCCGAAGTTCCCTTACCAAATGGCATCAATGTTTGCTCATGGATGCCCGGTGCAATGATAATTTTATCTCCTGGCGCAAATTTTAAAGCATTAACATTAGCAAACGTTTTCCATGCTACTGAAGCTTTTATTCCCTTGTTTTGATCGTTACCTGTTTTAGGGTTAACAAAATAGGTTATATGTCCAGGCGATGGCACACGTATGGACGAGTCGGGATAAGGAGTTTTCGCAATCTCTCTCAACTTTGTCCACACATTTTCAGTTTGACAAGAACCTTGTTGTACCATTAAAAAAGGCACCAATACAATTATTAAACTGAAGCAAATTTTGTTCATCACTTGTCTTATTTCCCTTTGTAAAGCAAGCCAAGGTCTGTTATAATCCAACAAGAAACAACTAGCATCTTGACATTTGCTGATGTTTTCTTTGCAACTGAAATAATAAAAGTTAAGCCTGTTATCTTACGATATACAGGCTTTTTGATTTTAAATTATTCTTAGATTCTATTAGCCCATTCTATAGAAAAATTCATCGGCTACGATTTTTCCATCTTTAACTTCATAAACGCAAATCTCACTCATCGCCATTCTTCCGTGTGCTTTATATGTGGCATCAATGTTCATGACGAAAGAAAAATGATGATCCGCAACGATCGGATCAGAGCACGAAGCACTATGTATCTCTTCAACACTTTCTTCCCATTGCAGGGTTTTCTTTTTGACAGCGTCCTTACCTTCCGTCAACTCCATTGGTGAACCTTTTGGTTCTTTACTTACAATATTATCGGCGTAAAGCTCGTCAATGGCTTGTTCGTTTTTACCTTCACGGCAAAGCTGTACTAATTTGTCAGCTACTTCCTGAGTATTCATATGATTATATTTAAGTTATGACCTAAGTTATTTAAAATAAACACCTTATTTGTTTAATATGTTTTATGTTTAGGTTAACTTAATCAGCAACTCCCCTCATGCCCTCACTCCCATAACATCAGCTTCTTTCTCTAATCTTTCATCATCACCTATCCACTCCGTCCTTCACTTGCATGTTGGGTATGATATTCATTTGATTAGTATAGCGCAACACTTAAAAAAACATTTTAACAATAAAAAACAGATAATAAAGCGTTATTTTTCAGTACGAAAATGAGCTATGAAAAAAATAGGATTTTTATCGTTTGGACATTGGGCTAACCATCAGGCCTATAAGACCCGCACAGCGGGCGACACATTGCTTCAATCTATTGATTTGGCGGTCGCAGCCGAAGAAATTGGTTTAGATGGTGCCTATTTTCGCGTGCATCATTTTGCAGCGCAGTTAGCATCTCCATTCCCTTTGCTTTCGGCCATTGGCGCTAAAACAAATAAAATAGAGATTGGAACGGGTGTAATTGATATGCGTTATGAAAACCCTCTGTATATGGTGGAAGATGCCGGCGCTGCAGATTTAATTTCTGAGGGGCGATTACAACTGGGAATCAGCAGAGGTTCGCCGGAACAGGTAATCGATGGCTGGCGCTATTTCGGATATAAATTAGAGGAAGGGGAAACGGACGCAGATATGGGACGCCACAAGGCGTTGGAATTCCTGGATAAGCTAAAAGGTGTTGGTTTTGCCCAGCCTAATCCTTATCCAATGTTTCCGAATCCGCCGGGCCTGCTGCGCCTGGAGCCATACTCAGAAGGGTTAAGGGAACGTATCTGGTGGGGAGCTGCTTCTAATGCTACTGCTGTTTGGGCGGCCGAAAAGGGAATGCACCTCCAAAGTTCTACCCTGAAATACGATGAAAGTGGCAAACCATTTCATATACAACAAGCAGAACAGATCAGGTTGTACAAAGATGCCTGGAAAAAAGCAGGACACAATCGTGAACCTAGGGTTTCCGTGAGCCGGTCTATTTTCGCATTGGTAAACGATCAGGATCGCTATTTCTTTGGACAGGAAACCGACCGGGTCGATAAAATCGGAATGATTGAATCAGAGAAACGCGCCATTTTTGGAAGAAGCTATGCCGCCGAGCCAGACCAGCTCATAAAGGAGTTAGCGGAGGACGAAGCTATCCAAGAGGCAGACACGATCCTTTTGACAATTCCCAATACATTAGGTGTGGATTACAATGTGCATGCACTTTCTTCTATTTTAGAACACGTAGCACCCGGATTAGGATGGCGTTAAATCGCAAATGAATGTGTACCCGCAGCTTTTATTCAAGCTACGGGTACACATTTTCAATACCCCCTTTTAGGTTGACTCCCAAGCACCAATTCCAGTTCTCCCCCCTTAACCAAATCCTGAAATTTGAGTAACAAGCTGTTCAATGGCTTACCATTGAACGTTCCACGCTGGATATATGGATGCTTTGGATCCTGTTCACTAACTTTAATCAGGAACTCGTTTTTTCTTATCTCCTTAGGAAGTTTAATCCTTACTGTTTCAAACAAGGGTGCTCCAATCAGAAAAGAAGGATCAGATCCAGTGAGTCCTTTTACATCAAAAAGCCCCATTGCAGACAGTACGTACCACGCGCCCAACTGCCCTTGATCCTCATCCTGTCCATATCCATACCCATGTATTCCATCGGCCCCGTAAAATTCATTACAAATTGCCCTAACCCATTTTTGGCTCAGATCTGGTCTGCCTGCATAATGAAATAACCAGGAAACATGTAAATTTGGCTGATTTCCCTGATTATACAGGCTCTCAACTCCTGCAAAGGCATCAATCTGCGTGCCCCCACCAAATAAATTTTTCTGCGAAACAGTAAAGATGCTATCCAGCCTGCTGTTGAATGTCTCCTTTCCTATCAGGCTGACCAATTGCTCCGGTGCTTGAGGCACATAAAATGTATATTGCCATGCATTGCCTTCCTGAAAGCCTCTCCAAGGCTCCAAAGGATTAAACTTATCTAAGAATTTACCATGAGTATCCTTAGGCCTCATGAATTTTGTACTGGGATCATACAGTAATTTCCAACCTTCTGAGAGTTTAGTAAACTGTTTATAATCTTGCATTTTATGAAGCGACTTAGCGAACTGCGCGGCTGCGAAGGCGGAAAAAGAATACTCCAAGGTATGTGAAGCCCCAAAAGCAGAACCTTGAGTATTGAGTTCCGGGTTACCACTCTGGTCCTTGATATAGGGCGAGTAACCTTTCTCCACAAAAACGCCAACATCTAACTTCCCAGCCCCGGGAATACGGCCTTTACTTTCCAGTTCATTTTTACGCACGGCTTCATAGGCCAAAGGAACATCATAATTTCGAATGCCTACATTATAAGCCGCAGCGATGGCCAGCCCCGTAAAATTCGTTCCAACACCAGATACGTATTTACTTGTAGCAATACCATCACCAAGCCAGCCAGCATCTTTATATACCAGCAATTGACTTTGTACCCAGTCGTTATAGTATTCCGGATAGGCAATGGACCATAGCTGAGTTAAATTCCAGAAGGCACCCCAAATGGCGTCTGTATTGTAATGATGATATTTCGGAGTGCCGTTTTCCTTTAACGGGATCTGCCCTACACCCCCATCATTTTTTGGATATGCACCATTCACATCACTAGCCAGGCCTCTGCCTGAAAGCGCATGATAAAGTCCGGTATAAAACTTAATGCGATCTTGTTCTAGTCCACCTTTTACTTCAATCCTAGCCAATGATCTATTCCAGTTTTGAATGGCATTGGCCTTTGCTTTTGTGAAAGTTAACCCAGAGGCTTCCTTTGTCAAATTGAGTTTTGCGTTGTTTACAGAAGTGTAAGAAAGGCCCGTTTTAATTCCAATTTGCTCACCCTTCTTTGTTTTGAACTGTAAATATATTCCAGCACCCTTTCCCTGCATGGTTTTAAGCCCTTTAAACTGTGTACTGTCTCTAAATGCGCCATAAGAGGCAGGCATTTTATCAAGTACCGCATAAAAGTACATGGTCACATTTGCTGCTTCCTGGTATTTCTGAACATATACAGGTTTGGTAACCACGTAGCCCCATACATGGCCATGATCATAAGTCACTTTTGCATCTATGACCGGACCGCTCTCGCCCATCTTATGACCGATATCAAATATAATATTGGCGGCATCTGTTGCCGGAAAAGTATATTGGTGAAAACCAACCCTTTCTGTTGCCGTAAGCTCTGCTTTTATATCGTAATCTTTTAAAAGCACGCGATAATATCCAGCGGTGGCATATTCGTCCGATTTATCAAATGAAGACCTGTATCCTGAATTTTTCTCCTCCTTTTTACCAGGAGATGTTTTCAGTTTTCCTACCGTTGGTGCAAAGACTACTCCCCCAATCTGAAATTCATGAAAATTTGCGAAACCTTCTATGGAAGTATGACGATCGTCATAGCCAACCGCTTCCCATCCTGATGGGTTTCCTTCACTCCCATTCGTGCTGGGGGCCAATTTGGCCATCCCGAAAGGAACCGCAGCAGGCGTATAAAAAAAGTATCGGCTATGTGCAGAGCCGATATTGGGCCTCACATATTGGACTGGCCCATTTTCTTTCTGAGCATAAATTAAGATGGTTTGCGTACTAATTAATAAGAAGAGAACAATTCTTTTCATCTTGGTTTATAGTTTTGGTTATTCAAATGTACATACATATTTATTAAAAATATTTAAATTTTACTATACTTGTATATACATACATTTCGACAATCAACACAATGCGTAAACTTCCCCTATTGACCATCTGTATTTTTCTTTCCTTACCCCTTCATTCTTATTGCCAGAAGCCAGTCTATAAAGACGCCAGTCAACCTATAGCCTCGAGGACTCAGGATTTAATCAAAAGAATGACACTCAAAGAGAAGGTGGGCCAGCTTTTATGTCCCCTGGGATGGGAAATGTACGAACGGCAAGGAAATAAAGTTAAGGTGTCTCAGAAATTCAAGGACATCGTATCCAAAAAACAGATTGGAATGCTCTGGGCAACATTCAGAGCCGATCCATGGACACAAAAAACCTTAACCAATGGTCTTAATCCGGAGATGGCAGCAGAAGCTGCAAACGAGTTGCAGCGATATATGCTACAAAACACGCGTTTAGGTATTCCTATATTTTTGGCAGAAGAGGCCCCTCATGGCCATATGGCCATTGGCACCACTGTATTTCCAACAGGTATTGGTCAAGCTTCCACCTGGAACCCGTCGTTATTAGAGAAGATGTCAGCATGCGTGTCGAAAGAAGTGCGTTTACAAGGAGGGCATATCAGCTATGGGCCTGTATTGGATTTATCGCGTGATCCCCGCTGGTCGCGTGTGGAAGAAAGTTATGGTGAAGATCCGGTATTAACCGGAACGCTTGCGGCTTCCATCATCAAAGGATTAGGTGCAGGGAATCTGGCTGCCCCTTACAGCACCATAGCCACCCTCAAGCATTTTGTGGCTTATGCAATACCCGAAGGAGGGCACAACGGGGCTGCTGCCAGCGTTGGTGAACGAGAACTTAGAGAGTATTACCTCCCTCCTTTTCAGTCGGCTGTAAATGCCGGAGCCAAATCAATTATGGCCGCTTATAATTCCATAGATGGTGTTCCTTGTAGTTCCAATGGTTTCTTATTGACCGATATACTAATTAAAGAATGGGGATTTAAAGGTTTTACAGTGTCTGATCTGGGAAGTATAGAGGGTATAAAAGGAAGCCATCGCATTGCCCGGGATTATACCGAAGCCTCTATTCTGGCACTTAAAGCTGGTTTAAATGCGGATCTGGGAGGAAATGCTTATCCCAACCTGATAGCTGCTGTTGAAAATGGAAGCATTGAAGAACGTTTCATTGATACTGCAGTATGCAGGGTACTCCGTTTAAAGTTTGAAATGGGTTTATTTGAACATCCTTTTGTAGAGCCTCAAAAAGCTAAAAAGGAAATTAAAACACCTGGGCAGATCTTACTTTCCCGCCAGGTTGCCAAAGAATCGATCGTCCTGCTGGAAAATAAAAATGGTATTCTCCCATTGAAAAAAGGAGTTAAGCTTGCTGTTGTAGGCCCTAATGCAGACAATGTATACAATATGCTGGGCGATTATACCGCTCCGCAACCTGAGGGTAATGTGATTACGGTATTACAGGGTCTTCGCTCAAAATTATCGGCCACGCAAGTAAACTATGTTAAAGGCTGTGCCATTCGGGACACCACAGAAAACACCATCTCTAAGGCTGTCTCTGCTGCACAGGAATCGGACGTGGTTATCGCTGTTGTTGGTGGATCCAGCGCACGTGATTTTAAAACAGAATATGCAACAACAGGGGCGGCAATTGCAACAGATAAGACCATTGGAGATATGGAGAGTGGCGAAGGCTTTGATCGCTCTACACTTGACCTTCTTGGCAAGCAAATGGATTTATTAAAGGCTTTAAAAAAGACAGGAAAACCTCTTATTGTGGTCTACATACAAGGGCGGCCATTAAATATGAACTGGGCAGCTGAAAATGCGGATGCACTGCTGTGTGCCTGGTACCCTGGCCAGGAGGGCGGCTCAGCTGTTGCAGATGTATTATTTGGAGATTATAATCCCGCGGGCAGACTCCCTATTTCAGTACCCAGAAGTGTTGGACAAATCCCTGTTCATTACAACAGGAAAAGCCCGCTCGACCATCGTTATGTGGAAGAGGAAGCAACCCCTCGCTATGCTTTTGGTTATGGCAAGAGTTATACGACTTTTGCTTATCAAAACTTAAACATCAGCAAAGACACCACCAAAGGAATTTATCGGGTATCCTTTACTTTACAGAACACCGGGGCATATGATGGAGAAGAAGTAGCCCAGCTTTACGTAAAAAATCAGTTTGCTTCAACATCCCAACCCGTCAAGCAGTTGAAGCATTTTGAACGTATCCACCTTAAAGCGGGCTCATCAAAACTTGTAGAATTTGAACTGACCACTGATGATTTATCCATGATTGACATGCATATGAAAAAGGTATTTGAATCCACCAGCACATTCACCATCATGATCGGATCTTCCTCTGATCAAATCCAATTACAAAAACAACTAGAAATTTAATTAAACAAATGAAATCCTATTCAATTTATATCTTATCCTGTGCATTTTTAATAACCGCCTGCCCTACTAAGGGAATGGCCCAAAATCAGGAACTGGCCGCCCGGATTCTTGCAGACTCGTCATTAACAGTTGTAGACAATCTGGCAAAGGATGTAATTAAAGAGGGCTTTAATGCAGGAAGTGGTTACTCTCAGATCTGGGCACGCGACTTTAATACCTTGATTGAAACTTCTTTAGAGGTGCGTTCCAAAGAAGATGTGCGGGGAGCCATCCTTCTCTTCTTTGCGCTCCAGCAAAAAAATAATGAAATGGTAGATGGTTATGTACTAAAAAAGGATTTTACATGGAATGATGATACACCATATTACTCTGATGCAGCTCCGGGCCATGTTGGTTTTAAAAACACCGTTGAAACGGATCAGGAAACCTCACTCATTCAGCTGGTAGGAAAATACATCAAAAAGACTGGAGATGTTGGTTTGCTGGATGAAAAAGTAGCAGGTTTAACTGTATTGACAAGAATGGAGAAAATGATTGATTACCTGTTGCGCGAACGTTACAATAAGCAATACGGTTTACTTTGGGGAGCAATGACTGCAGACTGGGGCGATGTTCAACCACATGATACCTTTGGCTGTGATTGGAATGAACTATCTAACGAAGCTATTGATGTTTATGATAATGCGATGTTCATTATCGCGCTGCAATACTTAATAGATGTTGTTCCAGACAAACATAAGGCAGAGCAATGGGCTAAATTAAAAAGGGGCATATATCAGAATGTGAGAAAATACCTTTGGGATGCTAAGAACCAGAAGTTCATTCCGCATATCTACCCCTGTCTCTTATACACATCTGACGCTGCCGACGAACGTTAGCCGGTGTAGATCTCG
>NZ_JAELTV010000165.1 GCF_016429005.1 Pedobacter sp. ASV19 | reverse complement strand
AGATGTGTATAAGAGACAGGTCTGTGCACCGCAATTTTACGTTTTATTTGCAGAGGTTCAGACTGATTATTCCTTCCTTTTGCTTTCTGTAATATTGCTCTTAATCACCTCCTTAACTTTCTATGATTTAAAGCATTCTCACCTTACGGTCCTCGGTTCTTTTTTTGTCAGATATCCTTCCTTTTCCGGGCTTGGATGGAGTGGAAAATCAGACGTTTTTGAACAATTTTTGCGGCTAAAACTGACTTTGTCATTTAAATATTAAAATCGATGCTGAGGGATGTTTAAACATCGATTTTTGAAGGTTATTTTGTAATAGCTTGATAATTAGATGAATATACCGTATGTTTGCAGCCGTTTTATATTATTAACCAAAAAAAGGAGGAAAATGATAAAGAAACACATAATAACATGTACGATAATTTTAACATTATTGGTTATGGCAAAAGTGTTTGCTTACCACATGCCCCAAGCAGCAAAAAGTCTTTCAAAAGAAGAAACAACAAAAAAAAATACAACACTTAAAAAAGAAGAGCCTGAATCAGAAAAGGCCAGTTTAAATTTTGCAGATGAAGCCCTTCCTGAGGGGGATCCCCGGGTAGAGAAAAAGATGAAGAGCACATTGGCAACTTTCTCTTATGCAAATTTGCAAACCAATCGTTTACATCGGAAAGCGGTAGAATGGTTTCCGATTATTGAACCCATTTTAGAAGATTTTGGTATTCCAAACGATTTTAAATACGTTCCCCTGGTAGAGTCCGGATTAAAGGAGGGTGTTTCTCCAAAAGGTGCAGCCGGTTTTTGGCAATTTATGCCAGGCACAGCTCGTACTTATGGTTTAAAAGTAAACTCTAATGTAGATGAACGTAAGAATTTACGGAAATCCACCATTGCCGCCTGTAAATACATCAAAGAACTATATGGTGTATTCGGAAACTGGACCATGGTAGCTGCCGCGTATAATGTTGGTGATAACCACATGAGAAAGCAGATGAACAAACAAAACCAGGATAATTATTTCAAGATGAAACTGAACCGCGAAACCGCAGGTTATGTGTACAAATTGATTTCCATGAAAGAAATTATGGAAGATCCTGCACGTTATGGCTACAGAGCTCCCAGAGCACTGCTGGCTATGAATGCGGAGTAGAATAAGACAAAAAGACATGCAATTGGGTAAAGCCGGAATTTATTCCGGCTTTTTTTATTTCCTGATCTGAGATGAAACAAGTAGCCGAAGGTTTTTTGACAGTTTAAAGCCATATTTTTAAGTCAATTGTAAATCAGTTCAAAAACTTCCCTTTTGATAAAATTTTTAGCAATTTTGTGGCTGAAAATTTGCTGTCTTCTTAACGAAAAATCCTTTAGCAGTTTTAGATATATATATGAGTAAAAATACCGTTGACCTGGGTGAGCAAAAAGATGTAGAAGTATATGGCGCCAGGGTACATAATCTTAAAAATATTGATATCTCCTTCCCAAGAAATAAACTGGTTGTTATTACTGGTTTAAGTGGGAGCGGAAAATCCTCACTGGCATTTGATACCATCTATGCTGAAGGGCAGCGCCGTTATATGGAAACCTTTAGCGCCTATTCCCGCCAGTTTATGGGGGGGATGGAAAGACCCGATGTAGACAAAGTATCTGGTCTCAGCCCGGTTATTGCCATAGAACAAAAAACAACAAGTAAAAATCCACGCTCTACTGTCGGCACGATTACTGAGATCTATGATTTCATGCGTTTGCTGTATGCACGTGTTGCAGATGCTTTCTCTTACAATACCGGAGAAAAGATGGAGCGCATGAGTGAAGATCAGATTGTAGAGAATATATTTAAAAAATACGATCAGATGCCGGTCAATATCCTTGCCCCAGTGGTTAAAGGACGTAAAGGGCATTATCGCGAATTGTTTGAGCAAATTCGGAAACAAGGCTATGTGAAAGTTCGCATAGACGGAGAAATCCAGGACCTTAGCCCAAAAATGCAGGTAGACCGTTATAAGATCCATGACATCGAGATTGTGATAGACCGGTTGATCATAGACCGTGAGGATAAAAAACGCTTGCTGGATTCTCTGCAAACTGCAATGAAAGCCGGTAAAGGAATTATTAAGATCAGCGATAAGGACAATAATGTTTCTCATTTCAGTCGCTACCTCATGTGTCCCACCACGGGAATTTCTTACGATGAACCTCAACCCAACAGTTTTTCCTTTAACTCGCCGTATGGTGCATGCGAGCGTTGTGATGGACTGGGCTATATTTTTGTCGTAGACAGGGAATCTGTTATCCCAAACCCCAAACTCAGTATTCTAAACGGAGGGCTTGCACCTTTGGGTGAATACCGGGACATCTGGATGTTCCAGGTGCTAAAAGCGCTGGCTAAAAAATATAATTTTTCCCTTTCTGCACCAATTGAAAAGCTGGGCGAAGACATTATAAACATCATTCTGAACGGTACGCATGAATTGCTTTCAGTAGCAGTAGAATATAATAAATGGAATGTACAAAATTACCAGATCACTTTTGACGGGGTGATCAAACTACTGGAAGAACAACAGGAACGAAAAGGAGAAGGGGCCGTAGACGATATGGAGGCCTTCCGTAAACTAAAGACCTGTCCGGTATGTAACGGAGCACGTTTAAAGAAAGAGAGCCTGCATTTTAAGATTGATGGAAAAAACATTTTTGAAGTTTCGGAAATGGACATCAGCAGTATCAAAAACTGGTATACTGATCTTGAAGACCGTTTAAGTGAAAGACAAAATACCATCGCCAAAGAAATCCTGAAAGAAATCCGGGCCAGGCTTGGCTTTTTGAGTGATGTAGGTTTGAATTATCTTTCCCTGGACAGAACGGCACGTACCTTGTCCGGAGGAGAAGCTCAGCGGATTCGCCTGGCCACCCAAATTGGCTCACAGCTGATGAATGTGATGTATATTCTTGATGAACCAAGCATAGGCCTGCATCAGCGGGACAACGAACGTTTGATCCATGCCTTGAAAAACCTGCGCGACCTGGGCAACACTGTATTGGTTGTAGAGCACGATAAAGATATGATTCTGGAAGCAGATCATGTGATTGATGTTGGCCCTGCTGCAGGTGTCAGAGGAGGTCAGATTGTTGCACAAGGAACTCCGGAACAGATTTTAAAGTCCAACACCTTGACTGCAGCTTATCTTAACGGACAGAAAAAAATAGAAGTGCCCAAAAAACGCAGAAAAGGAACCGGACATAAATTATCCATTATCAAAGCCAGCGGGCATAACTTAAAAGATGTTTCTGTAGATTTTCCATTAGGTAAATTCATTGCCGTTACTGGCGTATCCGGAAGTGGAAAATCCAGTTTAATTACAGAAACTTTATATCCGATCCTTAACCATCACTTTTTCCGGGCCAAGAAGCATCCTCTTCCCTATGAAAAGATTAACGGATTAAAGGAAATAGATAAAGTAATAGAAATAGACCAGGCACCCATTGGAAGAACACCCCGGTCTAATCCATCGACTTATACAGGCGTGTTTTCAGACATCAGAAACCTTTATGTTCAATTGCCGGAGGCGAAGATCCGGGGGTATAAGCCCGGACGTTTCTCTTTCAATGTGAAAGGCGGCCGTTGTGAAACCTGTCAGGGTGCAGGAATGAAAGTGATCGAAATGAACTTTCTTCCGGATGTACAGGTTCCCTGCGAAGAATGTGGTGGCAGAAGATACAACCGGGAAACACTGGAAGTCCGTTACCGCGGAAAATCCATTAGTGATGTGCTTGATATGAGTATCGAAGAGGCCTGTGACTTTTTTGAGAACATGCCTGTCATTTACCGTAAAATCAAAACACTTAAAGATGTCGGTTTAGGCTATATTACATTAGGTCAGTCTTCCACAACACTGTCCGGCGGAGAGGCACAACGAGTAAAACTCGCTACCGAGTTGTCTAAAAAAGATACAGGCAGAACTTTCTATATCCTGGATGAACCAACAACAGGCCTTCACTTTGAAGATATTAATGTGCTGCTTGGCGTATTAAACGAATTGGTGGAGAAGGGAAATACTGTACTGGTTATTGAGCACAACCTGGATGTGGTAAAAGTAGCAGACTGGGTCATCGATCTGGGAGAAGAAGGCGGTGCAGGCGGAGGAAAGATTATTTTTGAGGGTACTCCGGAAGGACTGATCCAAAATCCGATCAGCTTAACCGGAAAATTCCTTAAAAAGGAAATGGAGGCCTGATATGAAAACCGACCTGAACAATTACCTGCCAGACAGATCTGCACCTGAAAGCCTAAAAGACCAGCCTGCCTGTCAATTGGTAAAGCCCTCGGCCATCAGGAAGATATTTAAAGTAAGGCAATTGTTCAGTCATAAGGGAACCTATGGGCATGCCTTGATCCTTGCAGGTGCTGAACAGACCATGGGGGCTGCTATATTAAGTGCTAAAGGATGTCTTTATGCTGGTGCAGGTCTTACAACCCTATCCATACCCGAAAGCGGCTTAACGGCTTTGAATACCTGCCTGCCTGAAATTATGTACCTGGATAGAAAGATTGTTGCTAAAGATTTGGAACTGAAAGACTATCAGTCCATTGTGATTGGTCCGGGTTTATCCACAGTTAAGGCCAGTCTTGAACTATTAGTACATTTTCTTAAGCAGCAAAACTCATTGATTATTGATGCCGATGCTCTAAATCTTTTAGCCATACACCGGGAATGGATCCCTGAAATTCCCTCTGGCAGTATACTCACTCCACATATGAAGGAGTTTGATCGCCTTTTTGGTGAGCACAATACCTGGTTTGAACGTTTGAATACGGCAGTTAAAAAAGCAAAAGAACTGAATTGTTTGATCGTGCTAAAGAATCAGTATACATTTGTAGTTAACGAACAAGGAAAAATATTTATCAATACAACTGGTAACCCGGCGATGGCTCAGGGAGGAATGGGAGATGTGCTGACCGGAATTCTTGCAGCCTATAGTGCACAGGGGTATAGTAATGAAGAAGCGGCTCTACTAGGTTGTTATTTTCATGGGCTCTCCGGAGATAGCCTGGCAGAAAACGATTTTAATGTCACTGCATCGCAGGTGGCAGAACATTTACCAGAAGTTGTTAGAAAAACAATTTTTAGATAGAAACTCCACCCATAACGATCATTTGATTCATGGTCGGGCTTACACTTCCTCCACGTTTTTCCAAGGTAACAGCAAAGGCCTGTGCACCACTAATCTCCTTCATGTTGATCAGAATATGCGAGGTATCTGGTTTTACATCAAACACCCCAAGATCTACGGGTTTACCGTTAACCAAGGCCCAAAGCTGGTACTGGTGATTTTGATCATTGGCAGGTAAAGCCATTTTAGAATTGTCGACCATAACGTGCTTGCCAGTAGTGTGCCAATAAACAACCATCTTAGCTGAAGGATCCATTTTTGTGCCGGCAAGTTTTACGGTTTTCCAGTTTGGATCAGCAGGCATATCTGCTAGTTTTTGCAGGTCTGCTGTATTCTGTTTCATATAGCCTACCGTAGCTGCAAAGCTTTGGTTTTGTTTGTTCAGCGCCAGAATTTGATTTTGTGCTTCACTCAGTTCATGGTGCGCAGAATACAAAGCCACCAGACTGATCAGCAATAAAGCTGCACAGGCTGCCAGGGCAATTCTTAAAGATCTGATTCTGGAATCTTTTGCCACAGTGACAAGAGGTGTCTGGATAGGGGCCGCAATTGTTTTGTCAGGCACTTGCATTACCGGAGAAAGTGTCTCTTCGGGAGTTTTCAGCGATTCAATGGCAGATAAAACCTTTAAATCGAGGCCTTCAGAAGGAAGAACAGCATTGCTTATGGCATAAGTTTCCATCGCAATTTCTATAGCCTCAATCTCCTTTCTGATCTCGGCATATTTTGCGGCCATACCTTCCACTTCTCCTTGCTCTTCAGCCGACAGCTGACCGAGAACGTAAAGTTCAAGTATACCCGATTCTATATATGCTCTAACCTCTTCCACTTTAATTAAAATTCTTTCTTAACTCCATGATCGCCATCCTGATCCGGGTCTTCACCGTCCCCAATGGCAAATCCAATTCCTCTGCCGCTTCAACATGTGTATACCCCTTGAAATAAACCATATCCAGGACATGTTTAAATTCAGGCTTTAATGCGGTAACCAGATCTTTTAAGCCCAGGATATCTGCATTAAAGGTTACTTTTGATTGCGCGTCGATGAAATCTACGTTATTTTCTATATCTTGGTTTTTACTGGTATTTCTAAAGTCTTTAGACCTGACCTTATCAATTGCCAGATTGCGGGCAATATTCATCATCCAGGTAAACAAACGACCTTTTGAGGCGTCATACTGCTCTGCCGAATTCCATATTTTCACAAAGGTCTCCTGTAAAAGATCTTCGGCAATTTCCTGTTGCAGAACAATTCTGGAGATGACACCCAGTAATGCTCCTGAATACATATCATAAAGTGCCTGTACAGCGATGGTCTCCCTGCTTTTAAGGGCAAGGACCAAATCTTCTTCAGATAATGATATTTTCTTTGAGGGTGCCAAACGGTTACTAATATAGTGATTCTATAACAAGAAGAAAATATTATTTGTTTTGGAGTTTAAAAACTAAACTCAGAAATCAAATAAGTGTTTTTCTGCATGATAAGAAGACCGTACCAGCGGGCCGCTTTCTACATATCTTAAACCTTTTGCTAAACCAATTTCTTTGTATTTTGCAAATTGATCCGGATGAATCCAGTCTACAACGGGATGGTGATTTTTAGTAGGCTGTAAATATTGACCAAGGGTTAGGATATGGACTCCATTAGCAACCAGATCATCCATTGCTTCAAAAACATCTTCTTCCGTTTCGCCAAGACCAAGCATAATCCCTGTTTTTGTCCTGACCCCAAACTCAGATATTCTTTTTAGGCACTCCAGACTTCTGTCGTATTTAGCTTGTATTCTTACCTGTCTTGTTAATCTCTTTACAGTTTCCATATTGTGAGAAACAACTTCCGGTCTTTCTTCCAGTACGCGGTACAGGTTATCCCATATCCCCCTGAAATCTGGAATCAAAGTTTCGAGTGTGGTCTCGGGGCTTTCCCTGCGAATGGCCTGTAAGGTTTCCGCCCAAATGATAGAGCCTCCGTCTTTCAAATCATCACGGTCTACAGAGGTAATTACACAATGTTTTACCTGCATCAGCTTTACTGAATTTGCTACGCGATTTGGCTCATCAGTGTCTACAGCAAGTGGTCTTCCGGTTGCCACGGCACAGAAAGAGCAGGAGCGGGTACAAATATTGCCCAAAATCATAAAGGTAGCTGTACCTGCACCCCAGCATTCACCCATATTCGGGCAATTACCACTTTCACAGATGGTATGGAGTTTATGGGTATCAACTAAGCTGCGGACTTGCGCATACTCTTTACCTACAGGTAGCTTAACTCTAAGCCAGTCTGGTTTACGCTGTGTTTGGTTTGCTGAAACAACCGGTAGTTCGATCATGGTACAAAGTTAAGCAATAGGATTGAATTGTTATAAATATGAAATGTTTGTATGGTGTAATGTTCTGAAATGTCTAAATTTACCCTATGGCAACTTCAAAAATAACTTATAACGGTGGCTTAAGAACCACATCCGTACATTTACGTTCAGGAAATGAAATTATCACCGATGCGCCGGTAGACAATAAAGGAAAAGGGGAGGCTTTTTCTCCAACCGATCTTTTGGCAACTTCGTTGGGAAACTGTATGCTCACCATCGTTGGTATCGCTGCCCAGGAACATGGTTTTAACATAGATGGAGCTACTTGCGAGATCACCAAAATTATGGCTGAGAACCCAAGAAGGGTAGCCGAAATTGTGGTAGACTTCCAGTTCCCGGCAAACAACTATTCAGACAAAGACAAAAAGATCATTGAAAGATCTGCTCATACCTGTCCTGTGGCGCAAAGCCTGCACCCTGACCTGAAAAAAACGGTAACTTTTAATTATTAATCACCTCGGCTACTTCTTCGGCAGAAATATCTCCGTGAGAAGCATCCAGAATACAATCTCCGTCTTTGATCAGCAGGATCTGCGGAGATTCATGGTGAACCTGGAAAGTTTCAGCTATCTGCGCAGAAATGTCGCGATAGCTGATCAAATCTAAAAAGTAAAGAGCTGTACCTTCAGGTAAGGCATCCCAATCCATCTCAAACCTTCTCTTGGCCATCATACTCACAGAACATCTTGTACTGTGTTTAAAAATCAGACTGTAACCGGTTTGTTTTTGTATTTCACTGATCTGAATAGCATCAGTTATGTTTGTCCACTGCATCTATATCGTTGTTAAAATCAATAAAAGAAACCTATCCTCTCCTTTTACGGCCTTCCGGATAAGAACTATAAGCCGGGCATACCCGATTGGAACAGGCCTGCAGAACAGCTGTTGCAAAAAGAACACCCAGGAGTAAGATCGCTACTTTCTTCATTTTTTGACAGATTTATTTACTAAGCTACAGCTTTTTGTAAAAATAATCAATTTTACTTTACAGGCTGTCAGCCAGATGAGCCATCTTTATTGCTGTGATCGCTGCCTCATCTCCCTTATTGCCATGTTTACCTCCAGAGCGATCTATAGCTTGTTGCTGGTTATTTGTTGTCAGTACACCAAAGATGACAGGTTTAGCATGTTTGATTCCAATCTTTGTTAAACCGTTGGCCACTGCATCACAAATAAAATCAAAATGTTTGGTCTCTCCCTGAATCACACAACCCAGGCAAATTACCGCATCCAGGTGGGGATGTTTCTTCAACAGGATCTCTGCAGCTCCTGTCAGCTCAAAACTTCCCGGAACCGCTACAGAAAGAATGTTTTTTTCTTTAACTCCGTGTTTCTTTAAAGTTTCCAGTGCGCCATTGTATAAAGCACCGGTTACTTCTGCATTCCATTCTGCTACAGCAATAGCAAATTTGTAAGGTTTACCATCAGGAACAGTGGTGTGGGAAAAATCCGAAAGGTTTTTAAGTTGTGTAGCCATGATACAAAGATAAGGATTGCCCACAAAAAAAGGCCAACCTTTCAGGTTAGCCTTTGTAAAAATAATTTAATCTTTTTTGCCTTATTTTGCCTGAGCACCTGCACGGGCAATGTATTCGTCAATCATTGCTGCTTCCTGGCTTGCAGGATATTCTGTTTTGATCTTGGTATAAGCTTCTTCAGCACCTTTGAAGTCTTTCAATTGTTCATTTACCAGGCCTAATTTTTTCAGGAACATTGGAGAAGTAAATTTGTTACTTGCTTTATCAGCGGCTTTTTTATAATAGGTTGCTGCTTGTTTGTAATCTTTCAACTCGCTGTATGCATCACCTAGTAAACCCAGGGCAAGTGGATCTGCCACCGGACTTCCGGTTTCAGAATATTTACCCAACGCTTCAGTCGCTTTTTTGTATTCACCTTTACGTAAATAAATACCGCCTAAATAAAGATTGGCCAGATTGGCAGATTTTGTATTGGCATATTCATTGGCAATTTGTTCAAAACCTGGATAACCACCATCGCCGTTAATGGCTTTATTGGCTAAAGAATCCACACCTAAATATTGCTCAGCTTTGTACATTTTTGCAGTTGCTTCTTCAGCCCTACCTTTTAAATATACATTTTGATACCAGATATAGATACCAATTAATACCACTACTGCACCTGCAATAAATAACAGGCTTTTTGAGTTTTCTTGTACAAAAGAGCCCTTTCTTACAGGGTTGTTGAGTTCTTTTTCTGTTGCGGACATTTTATTTTAAAAAAATTAAGGATTGCAAAAATACATTTTTCGTTCAAAGTATCAACCCCTTTCTTTAGTATTTAATTAAACTTTAATGATTTAACGAAGGTAAACGGTAACTTTGAAGCCATAAACTATGTGGTTAAAAAACATTACCCTATTAAATTTCAAGAATTACACGGATGCCGATCTGCGCTTTTCAAAGACGGTAAATGCCTTTGTGGGCAATAACGGCGCAGGAAAAACCAATTTGCTCGATGCTATACACTATTTATGTTTGTGTAAAGGGTATTTCAATCCGATTGACAGTCAGCAAATCAAATCTGGAGAAGATTTATTTTTAATACAAGGCGATTTTGACCGGAAAGAGAAGAATGAGAAGATCACTTGTGGCGTAAAGAAAAATCAGAAGAAGCAGTTCAAGAGAAATAAAAAGGAATACGAGAAGCTGGCCGATCATATCGGTCTGTTTCCGGTGGTGATGATTTCTCCTTATGATGTCAACCTGATCATGGATGGGAGTGAAGAACGCAGAAAGTTTATGGACAATGTGATCTCTCAAACAGATTCCAGGTATTTGGATGAGTTGATCATATACAACCGTCATTTGCTGAACAGAAACGCGCTGCTTAAACAAATTGCCCTTACCCGGAAATACGATCCGGCATTGCTGCAGATTTTTGATGAACAGCTGGTGGCTTCGGGCAATAAGCTTTTTGAGAAGCGTAAAAGTTTCATGGCGGAATTTATTCCCTTGTTTAATAAATATTATAGCTTCATCACAGAAGAACAGGAAGAAGTTCATTTGTTGTATCAGTCACAACTAAACGAACATCACTTTGAAACCTTATTGCAGCAGGCTGCAGAGAAAGACAAGGTTCTGGAAAGAACTACGGTAGGTATACATAAAGATGAACTGGTCTTTACCATCAGGGAGATGGCCTTAAAGAAATTTGGTTCCCAGGGACAGCAAAAATCTTTTTTAATTGCCCTTAAACTGGCGCAATATGCTTACCTGCAAAAGTACAGAGGATTTAAACCGCTGCTATTGCTGGATGATATTTTTGATAAACTGGAC
>NZ_JAELTV010000164.1 GCF_016429005.1 Pedobacter sp. ASV19 | reverse complement strand
CCCCCCCCCCCCCCCCCCCCCCCCCCCCCCCCCCCCCCCCCCCCCCCCCCCCCCCCCCCCCCCCCCCCCCCCCCCCCCCCCCCCCCCCCCCCCCCCCCCCCCCCACACCCCCCCCTTTTTTACGTTCGTCGGCAGCGTCAGATGTGTATAAGAGACAGTAATAGAATTCTGCATGGTCCGTTTGTAATAGAAAAAGAGTTGACCTTCGCCATAAAATTCCTTTCGGTATTCTTTCATAATGGCATCAGCTAAATTCGGCCCATTAGTCCCCGCTGGTAAAGCGGAGATGTTTCTTTTTACACGTAACAGATTTAAATGCTCCAGACCTGCTGTTTCATCTGGTTCGCATTCGGCCGCAATCAAATGCATTTCGCTCATTTTAATCAGAGGAATGGTATTGTTGCTGTTGTAAGAAAGGCCACCTTCGTTGAAATACTTAAAAAATGTAGGAAACGGACGTCCGTTAACTCTCCAGATGTATTGATTTCGATAGTCGGCCGGATAACCTTCAAATACGGTGATATCGGTAAAGGCACCCGTAGCAATTGGTGCTAATATCTGAGTATCAAAAAGCTGGGCGGCAAAGTTGGAACTAAACAGGTTGTTCAGATCTGTTTTCTCCACGCCGAAAATCATTTCTGTACCAAAGATTTTATTGCAGGGAATGCCATTTAAATCAGCTTGTGTGATCCATGGAAATTTATCTTGTTGGGCAATCAGCACTTTTGCAGCGGCAAGTGCAGCAGCTTTATCGCCCTTCCACAAATTGACCCGGGCCTGCAAAGCCTTAACAGCATAATAATTCATCCGGTAGTTTCTGGAGGTACGCCCGCTATTTGTTGTGGTCAGCTGGCTGACCATTGGCTGGCTTATTGCCGGATCGCTTTTTTGAAGTAAAGTTTCTGCGTTCTTCAGATCCTCCAGTATCTTGTCCATCACATAACTGGTTGGCATAAAGTCTGATATTTCATAGGAAGCCGTTTGGTAATAGGGTAATACCTTACTCAATGCATCGGTTGGATAAGCCTTGGTAAACATGCGCATTATGTCGAAATAATACATTGCCCTTAAGCCCAGTACTTCGCCACGGTACAAATCTCCAGTTTTTGCATCCAGTACATTTGGATATTTGTCCAAACTGGATAAAAACCTGTTTGCATTGGCAATGTTGGCGTACATATTTGTCCAGATGCCATCTATAGTAGCTTTTGGCCCATCTTGTCCATAGCTGTAGGTAGACATGCTATAATAGCCCGAATTTTCTGAGTTAACCAAATATAGCTGGGCAAGCACATCCAAAGTGGTACAGGTCAGGGTGGCTCCATACATTGCATTTGAGCTATTGTTGATGTAAAAACCATTCATCGCATCTGCAAAGCCCTGGGGATTTGAATACAGTTGTGATTCCACAAATTTATCTTCAGGTTTCACATCAAGCCACTTTTTGCAGCTCGTAAATGTTGCCGTTAACATCAGCAACAGGATATATTTTTTTAAACTTTGATTCATGGTCTTTTTTATTTAAAGGAGGCCCTAATACTCATTGATACAGATTTTGCGTAGGGATAATCGATACCACGTTCTCTGGTAATATTGGACAGATAAAACAGGTCATTGGAATAGGCATTGATAGATAGCGCAGAAAGTGCCGCTTTTGCCAGCCATTTTCTATCGCGGAACTCATATCCAATATTGATAGACTCGCCAGAAAAGGAATTTTCCGATTGTATGAACCTGGACGACATTGGGGAAGAGTTGTATATAGCTATGCCTTTAAACTCTGTGACATCTCCAGGGTTTTTCCAGCGGTCATAAAGTGCTCTTTTGTCCTGATTATACCTTAAACTTATATCTGAGATGTTTTCAACTTTGTTGTACAGCGCAGTGTTGAATTGTTTTTTTTCCCAGACGTATCTGATGGAAATGCCCAGGTTAAGTCCTTTATAAAAAAGATTAGAACTGAAAACGCCCTCGGCCTTTGGTCTGCTGGAACCTACAACAACCTGGTCGGCGGGGTCGTAGATGAAGGTTTGCTGACCGTTGGCTTTAAGGAATACTTCCTTTCCAGTGGTTGGGTCAATCCCCAGGGATGGTACAGCCCACATGTCGTAGGCGCTATAGCCATCGCGATAACGGGTAAGGGAATTGCTGTTTTTCAATTGATTGTTTAAGGTACTTAGTTTATTGTCAAAGTTGCTGTAGACTTGACTGGTGGTTGAACCGGTCACACCTAAAGTCCAAACGACGTTTCCAGGTTTATATATCGGGGAGAATCTTAAGTTTAGCTCCATACCTTTTACGGTAGAGCGCCCGGCATTGTAAGGGTAGTTATTTAATCCGGTTGATGACGGAAGTGTAATGGCAACAACCAATGGATCGGTAATTTTTTGATAGGCGTTCAGGTAAAAATTAAGCCGGTTATTCATAAATGCGGCATCCAGCCCTAAACTGGTCTGTGCGGTTTTTTGCCATTCTAAATTTTCAGCGCCTAAGGCGGAAAGGTAAACCCCTTGTCCAAAAGAGTTAATTGCAGAATAATAATTGTACACCGATTCGCTTACATTATTGAAGCTCTGATTTCCGGTTAGTCCCCAGTTGCCTCTCAGTCTTAAATTATTGATCCAGGTAAATTCTTTCATGAATTTTTCATTCATGATATTCCAGCTGATACCGGCAGAATAGTAGGGGGCAAATCTTTTGTTTAAGCCGAAAGCGGTTGAGCCATCAAGGTTAAAGTTTAAGTCTATATTGTATCGCCTGTCGAAAGAATAGTTGATGGCTGTAACCAGCGAGGTTCTTCTGGTACGGGAGTTTGCAGCATTGGGGCGGGAACCATTGGTGAATCCGTATGCAAAAGCAGGATTGCCATTGGAAGCCGCCGGAAAGCCTGTGGCATTGTATCCATTGATGGACTGGTTATTTTCGCTCGCTTCGGCTCTTAAATTTGCTGTAATAGAATGTCGTTCTTTCAGTACTTTGGCATAGGTAAAGCCAGCATTGAGGGTATAGCTTAAACCACCAGATTTGCTGTAAGCGTAGGTGCCTTTCAAAAGCGGATCGTCTGTGCCGTCAAATTGTGTATCTAAAGGCGATGTAAATATTGTCGATTCATTTACCGATTTGCTGATCTGCGCATTAATCTGAAACCTGAAGGCAGTTGAAAAATCGGCAGTAGCCTGGAAATTGTTTTGTAAATTCAAGCTTGAAGATTTACTGAAGCTTTTTAACGCAGCATTGTAAAAGGGGTTCGGGATCATTTCATTGCCAGAAGGATCCAGGCCAAGATCGCTTGTGGACGGTGAAGGCGCAACTTCCAGGTATTTCTGGCTTGGGTCTAATATCCGATAATAGGGGTTGGTTTGCACCCAGGAGGAGAATGAGCCATAAGGACTGTCTGCGGTTTGTGCTCCGCTGATATAAGCTCTGTTGCTCACCACAAAAATGCCTGAACGATAGGACAAGCCTAGATTGGCTCCCCAGTCGTCCCGACCGGAACCAATCATGGTCGCGGAATTTTTCCGTAAACTTCCACCCAAATCGTAACGTACCTGATTGTCACCTCCTGAAACGTTGATGGAATGGCGATGGGAGAAGCCCGTTTGCAGAGGTTGAGACAACCAATAGGTATTCACACCTTTTAGTACTTCCTTTAGCCGGGAATCATAAACCTGGTCTAACAGGGGTTGTCTGTTAGGATCTGTCGCATGATACCTTCCGGCAAGTTGCTCAAATTGAAGCTTCTCTGTAGCGTTCATCATGTTGTAGGAACCCAGATCAGGCATTTCTATATTTAAATCGGAGGTATAGCTTAAGGCAAGTTTACCTGGTTTTGGTTTATTAGTTTCAACGACAATAACACCATTGGAGGCTCTGGAGCCATATATCGCTGTTGAGGAAGCATCCTTTAATACGGTTATGGAGGCCACAAGGTTCATGTCCAGGTCAATAATTGTCCGGAGCGAGGTTTCAAAACCATCCAGGATAAATAAAGGTTGGTTCGGATCTGTGGAAAACTGATCCCTTAACACGTTGGTTGAGATGCTCGTTTGACCACGCAATTCAATGGTAGGGAGTACATTTGGGTTTGAACCCATGGAATTGTTTTCCACCTGTATAAAGGAGGGATCAAGTGTCCGTAAACTCTGGATCACGTTTTGATTGCCTACTGCTTTTAATTGTTCGCCGGTAAAGACAGCTACCGCCCCTGTAAAAGACTCTTTTTTTCTGCTCATAATCCCGGTGTTGATGACCACCTCATTCATTTTATTCTCGGTCATTGTCATTTTTACAATTAAAGGGGGCTGATTGGCCGCCACCTTTATTTCTTCGGGATTATAACCTACATAGGTAAAGACTAAAATACTCCCTGTTTCTGGTACAGTGATGCTGAACTGCCCATTTTTATCGGTCTGGACTGGTTTGATCCCATTTGTGCCTTTTACACGGACAGAGGCGCCCGGGATAGGTTTTTGATCTTTGTCAACTACCTTTCCTGTTATAATTATTGCAGCAATTACCGTGGGGGTAGATTGGATGATGATAGAATTGTCTTCAATACGGTAAGCTATACCTTGCCCTTCAAAGCAGGCGTCGAGGGCCTGATAGATGGTTCCGTTATTTAGGGAAACAGAAATGGGTTTAGCTTTGCCTAGTGTGGCAGAGTTATAGAAAAAATCGTAACCGCATTGTTTTCTGATTTTTTCGATCACCTTTTCAATAGGTGCATTTTTTTCGTTCAGGTTAATTTGACCGTAACTGATTGCACTAACCTGCAAACATCCTCCAAGGATTAACATTATGATTAGCTTCACTTTGAGTAGTAAATTGACATTCAGGCGGGCATACCTCGCCCTTAAAATGTTATGTAAAATTTCATACATTTGCTTTGTTTGGTTTTTGTCTTAAGTTAAAAATGGTTTAATTGATAGAGTTAGAACCAAATGTTACTCTGATAAAGAGTACAAATGGTCGGAAGCACTGGTAATGCTTCTGACCTTTTTGGATCTGATAAAGTTTGTTATTTAGTCACCCAGATCCTCCTTCCTTCATGTTTAAAGTGAATAGTGCCTTCTTTATCGATGATATTGAGGGCTTGTTTCAGCGTTTTTTGTCTTGATATTTTGCCACTAAATGTTATCGTTCTCAATTCCTGCGGGCAAATAAATTCTACGTCATACCAGCGTTCAAATGTTTTGAGTATGTTTTCCAGGGCTTGGTTTTGGAAAGCAAACTGATCATTTTTCCA
Source organism: Pedobacter sp. ASV19 (assembly GCF_016429005.1). Taxonomy (GTDB): domain Bacteria; phylum Bacteroidota; class Bacteroidia; order Sphingobacteriales; family Sphingobacteriaceae; genus Pedobacter. Next base: position 5,608 of record NZ_JAELTV010000164.1, on the reverse strand, counting down.
GGACATTCCATCCGCGTCGGAAACCTCTGCTATCCTTAAAGATCCGTTTTGTAATGATGCTTGCTGAAAGGGTTTTAAAACCACCTCATTCTGCCCATTGGAAACCATAACTTTACCCTCGTACAGGGTGGTTGTGAATATTTGATCATTTGCGTATGCACTCAAGTTAAAGTGCGTGCCGAAAACTTTTACCTCCTGATGCCGGGCTGTTTTTACGATAAAAGGCTTTTCCGGGTTATGGGTAACTTCGAAATATCCTTCTCCAAGTAATTCTACTCTGCGTTCATTAGCGGCAAAAACAGTGGGGTATTTTAAGGACGAGCCTGCGTTTAACCAGATCTTGGTTCCATCGGGCAGATTTACCTGATAGGTGCCTCCAACCGGAGTTTCAATGGTGTTGTATTCAGCTTGTTTGCCAGGCTGCTGGCCATCAACCTGATAAACAAGTTGCCCCTCATTGGTTTTGGTTATCGTTACGCCCGGTAAACTGGCTACTTTGCCGGTAGGTATACTGGTTAGGGAGATGCGCTTACCATTGGCCAGTATCAGTGTAGCCTTAGTGCCCCCAGCTGCTATCTGTTCTAAAGAAGAAATTTTGTTTACCTGATTTTTACTGGTTGTGAAATAATAGGTACCTAAGCATAAGCCTATCAACAGTGATGCGGCAATAGACAGACGGGGCCATAGTTTCCATTTGTTTGAAACTATGTTAATGGGTAGATTGTTCCATACGGAAATTTTGGCCTCACTAATTTCTCCTGCTGCAAATTCGGGTTGCGTGAAGGTAGAAGACTGATACCAGGTTTCCAGAAGTGCCAGTTCTTCTGCTGTACAAGTGCCTTGTTTATATTTCGATAAGAGTAATTCCGCCTGAGTTTCTAACATAAATAGTAGAAGAATATGCTTGTTTTAAAATGGAGACAAATAACCAAAGGGCAGGGAGTAGAGAAAAATGAAAATATTTTTATTAAAGATGTTCTGCCTGTTAAATAACCAGAAGAAAGGACATGCCCAGTTTCTTTCGGAGAATTTTAACGGCATTGGCTACTTGTTTTTTTACTGTAAGTTCTGATATATTCATTTGAGCACCAATCTCTTTATGGGAAAGCTTTTGTTTTCTGCTCATTTCAAACAGAATTCTCATTTTTTCGGGTAAAAGTGCAATTTGTTCATCAATAAGGCTGATCAGCTGCTTTTCGCGCACAAGATGATCGGTAACTGAATAGGCGTTGTTAAGGAATGCAGGTAAGGAGTCGATATATTTTTGCTCGTATTTTTTATGCGCAATGGCATTCAGGACCCCGTTCCGAACAGAGGCATATAAATAGGCTTTAAGGTTGGTAATGGTCTCCAAACTATAGCGCTTATTCCATAGTTGCGTAAAAACTTCTTGAATAATGTCTTTAGCATCGTCAGGCTCGGTTAATTTATGGCGTGTATGAACATACAAGATCTCAAAGTAACGATTGTAAACCATAGTATAAGCGAGAGGATCACCCTGGCTTAAAAGTTTGGTCAACCGGTCATCTGGTAAGGAATCGTAATCAAGCATAATTCCCGGTTAAATTAATGAATGGTATTGGGTTTGTTGATTAAAGTGTAGCAAATCCTTAATGATTCTAAAGTACATTAAATCCGAAAGTTAGTTAATCCATCTCATATGTGATTTTAAAATCAAAATAGCATCGTTATTGGTCAAAATAGAATCGATTTACGAGCCCTTTGCGCTGTTAATGCACCATACCATGTGGGATGAACATTTCTATCAGTTCTGTTTTTTATAAATCCAAGGGATATTCGGCAATGAATAATTTAGTTGGCATAAGATTTCTTTGAAATGATAATAAATCCTCCTTTACCGGGAGAAACATCAATCTTTTCCAGATTGGTATATTCCTGTTTCTCCTGAAGTCCAACTACCTCAGGCGCAATCATAGAGACCTGTACTGGTGTCATTTTGAAGGTATTCCAATCGGGAGTAAGCTGGATCTGTACCTGCTCTTTAGCCCAGCTGGCATAGACGATTAAAATCTTGTCCGGCTGTTGGTAAACCGTTACTTTGACATCATCATGATTGCATTTTACAGGTATAGCCGGATCCCAGTAGCCCATCATCCTGGAATTCTGGATACCAAAACTATCCCAAAGCTTCCATAAGGCAGAAGGGTCACAGCCTAACCAGCCCAAACGAGAGGTCATTCCGTAGATCATACCCCGGTAGGCATTTCCGCAGCCATTGAGCATTTCACTGTATAGCCCAAAAGGCAAACCGGCTACTTCTGTTAGCCAGTAGTCCGGTTCTTCGTTGTAATTATAACCCTCGCCTAGCCAAAGGCTATTGATGCAGGGAAAAAGTTCCATATATTGATTGGCGGGGCTGTTCATTCCATAAGAAGCACTGAAATTATTACCGGAATGAAAATCGATAAGACAACTGTCTGCGGATCTGTCCAGTACTTTACGGACCCGTTTCATGATTTCCCGGTCATAACCTACGCCGTCCAGGTAGATTCCTCTCATTCCGGTATTCTTAGCCAGCCAGCCGAGTCCTTCCAGGTAATAGTTGTGCAGGCGGGAGAGGCCCTGTGTGCGTATAGACATATCATATTCACCGCCTTGCAGTGGGGTATGCCAGGCGGCATCATACCTGGTGCGGAGATGTTCTACCAGCCAGGGCCCACCTTTTGCGTACAGATTACCTCCAAGCCCATCGTCGGCAAACTGGTCTGCCAGCTGGGCTCCCAGGCCTGGTGTGAAAATCTCATCACCCAGGCTTCGGAATGCCCAGATCTCGGGTGCATAATTGCTCAGTTCCCGGACTGTATAATAGATTTTGGTTCTTATTCCAGACTTTCTGTTGGCATTAATATATCTCTTTAGGGTGTCGGTAGTCAGGAAGGGATAATTGATATAGGGGTTAAGCACATTGCCCTGGTGAATGTTCATTACGGTGGCACCTTTATCTATGGCTTCCTTTCTCCAATTGTCTAAAGGAGGATCTGCCTGAAAATACCGCTCGTTCCAGTGCTGATTGTCCAGTGGTTTGACTGGCGTAATCAGTAATCCGAAATTGAGGTGCATGGTCTGGCCAGCATGAAGTATCTTTCTACCTGTAAAAGCCTTAAACATGACCTGTCCGGTTGTGCCTTCATCATTTAGGCTGCATCCGCCCAAGCCTTCGTTGCTCCAGTCTTTATAAGTTCCGGTTTTGCTGAAGTTATACAGAGACCAGTCTGGGCTTTCATGCTTTAGTTTACATTGCAGGCCAGCGTTCATGTCTCCAAGCCAGATCATGTTATTGGCCAGTTGTTTCTCCCATTTCCAGTCCCAGTGTTCTGGTCTTTTACCCCCTTTACGGCCCAAACCCATCATATAGGTGGCAGTACGATGTGCATAGGGAATTTGTAACTGGATGTCATCTAATGCCATGTCTTCCCCGGCGCTGAGTATTACCTGGTAGTCGATATGCCCATCGCATTCCATTTTTGCAGCAATTTTAAGCAAAGTTTTTCCGTTACGTAGTTGGGTTTCCCAGCATACCGCAGCCTCTGTTTTTTGAGTGATAACGGGTTTATTACCTTTCCAAATCAACTCTTTACCATTATGTAGAGCCATTAAACGCACGGGGCCATTCAGGATATCCTTGTCTGGTCCGCCGGTTCTGTCGTTGGAACCTGTAAAACTGCTGGTGATTTTTTCTGGTAAGCCATAACGGTCAAAGTGGAGTTCCCGGCCTAAAATCCGAATGGTATTTCCGTGTAGTTGAACAGGAGTATAAGGCTTGTATAGACTATCGTCCAGTCCGATCTTCGAATCCAGCCAGTTGAGCCGTGCCATCCTGAACAATTCGCTGTAGCCACGATCTGCCAGTATGGAATCCCGTACATTTAGTCTGATGGTCACCTTCCGGCTTCCAATACCTTCTGCCTGAACTTCAATTTCTCCTTCATAAACACCTGGTTCGGTTGTAGATGAAATGTCTATTCCAACCCATAAAGGCTGGATTTTACCTTTTTGGATATCCACTTTTTTAGTAAAAGTTTTGCCCAGCCAGTCTGTTCCGGCCATGTTGAAACAACGGATAGCCGATCTGGAGATCTTAGCCCCCCGTTTATCTCTTAGATCGGAGAAGACCAGATGTACATTTCGCAATTCCCGGAAGGGCGTGTATATGCCCAACTGAAAGGCAAAGAATTCATTTCGCTGGGCTGTGGCATTAAACGGCTCGTTGTCCTTTCTTTGAGTCCAGCGCATAGGGAGATCAGCATCCATACGGATGGGGTATTTTCTGTCTTCCGGGAAAAGGAGGAACTCTTTGTTCTTATTGACAGACAGCAGGTCTTTCATTTCACTGGCTGTAGCAACGATTTCCATAGGATAGAAGCTGTCAAACTCCGTTACAGATTCAAAACGGATTACTGGGGCGAGAGGTAATTCTTTGCCATTATTTTTCGATATCCATGTTGGATCTGCAGTTTCCTTTACTGCTGGGTAGCTGGTATTTGGGAAATACCAGCTGCCGGTATTTTTATAGGGCAGGTAGTATAAATAATAAATTCCTTTTCCGGTTGATGGTGCGAAAGCCAGATCGGCAAATTCTTTACCGAGTGTCCGGAAGCTATAATTGTGAATAGATTTTCCATTTGAAGCATCTACCAGGATAACGGATTTCCCGGCAGGATCGTCTACGCGTCTCCATGGGATATGGACCAGAACAGATGGGGCGTCGGTACCTACTTCTATAACTGCCCGGTGGTTACCAAATTCCTTGCGGTCCCATTGACCGGTTCCATAAGGAATGGTTTGAGCGGATAATTCTCCAATACCTGGCATAAGCAACAGTGAAGTACTGAATATAAACGAAAATATCTGAGCTCTACACAGCCGTTTCCCTAAATCTGTCATGAAAAAATGTTTTAGATTTGAAAATTAGTTAATCAACTTTGAAATTTAGGTTTAGAGTCAAAAATGCATATGTATTGATCAAAATAACAGAGATTTTTAGGATTTAGGATAGATAAATCATTGGGTATTGAGGCCTGCAAGCAAAATTAGATCAACCTTAAATTCTGCTTTTTGGTCAAAAAAACATCAGTATTGGTCAAAATAGTATATATTTATCTAACGGCGGGAATATTATTAGAAGTTCAAATTGGTGTATATTCGTCATTAATTTTAAGTACTAGACTCTATTATCAATGTTTATTGCTAAATCTTGTATTAGTAAAGATACGGGATTAGACGAATAGTGTAAGTATTAACGCTTATCGGTTTAATTGGTTTTTAACCAGCACTTTTAGATGGACTTGTGAAGAAAATAAGTGACATAGAGCTTGTAGATTTGGTTAAAGTGGGCAATCGGATGGCTTTCAATGAATTGTATGACCGTTACTGGGAAGTGGCCTATGATATTGTATATAAACAATTAAGGGATGAGGATGATGCCAAAGATATTGTTCATGATATTTTTATCCATATCTGGACAAAACAAGCTCAGCTAAGCATCGATAAATCTTTTATTGCTTACTTATATACCTGCCTAAAAAATAGGATCATAGATAAGGCCAGAAAAGAAAACTTCAAGATCAGGCAGTTAGAAGTCTTACGT
>NZ_JAELTV010000163.1 GCF_016429005.1 Pedobacter sp. ASV19 | reverse complement strand
AGATGTGTATAAGAGACAGGTATATTTGTATTGATCCCATGTACCGTTTATGTCATAATCTGTTGTTTTTAGTTGGGTGCCATCATTTTTGATAGCCTCTTTCCTCATTTGAATGTATTCGTTAGTGTTTAATAGATTCACGAAGTGGCTCACATTATTGATGCCTTTTGTTATCCCGACATTTACGCTGGTGTTTCCAATTAAACCTTTTTTTGTGGTAATTAATATTACTCCATTTGATCCTCTAGAGCCATAAATAGAAGTAGCGTCTGCATCTTTTAATATTTCTATACTCTCTATATCATAAGGACTGATTAGACTTAAGGGGCTCGCGCCAGTTGCATCGTTAAAGATTGAACTAGTATTTCCTCCAGAGATTCGAGTTGAAGGATAATTAACACCATCGATGATGTATAGGGGATCATTGCCACTATTAATACTATTTTTTCCTCGAATTTGTACTGTGAATCCACCACCGGGTACTCCTGTCTGCTGTGTAATTTGCAGCCCAGGAACTCGTCCTTGCAAGGCTTGAAGCACGTTGTTTACTGGTTGCTTCTCTATCGTTTCTATTGTTACTTTTGAAATTGATCCCGTTCTTTCTCTATCTGTAACTGTGTAATACCCCGCATTGATCTGGACTTCATTCAATATACTTTCATCTTCTTTTAAAGTAACATTAAAAGGTCCTGGGTTAGTGGGAGAGAAGCTGATTTCTGTCGGTTTATACCCCAGGAAAGAAATAAATAATATACCACTGGACTCTTTACTCTCTATACTAAAGTTCCCGTCCTTGTTAGATAAAACAGCTGATTTAGTATCCTTTATTCTAATCGTTGCCCCCGGAAGTGGATTGCCTTTTTCGTCAGTTACTTTCCCAAATAGTGTAGTGTTTTTAAAATGGCTGATGACCTTATCCAGAAATGACGGTGTTTTCTCCTTGATCACAATGTTGTTCTGCCTGATCGTATATGTGAGAGGTAAACCATTCAATGCTTTGTCCATCACCTGGTCGAGTGAGGCATTGCTAAAATTCGCATTGATTGTTCTGGCGGTGTTTAATTTCCCTTCATACCAAACCACATTGTAATTGGTTTGCTTCTTTATTTCTTTGAAAAGCTGTTCAAGGCTTACGTTTTTATTCACATAGTTCAGCTTCTGGCCAAATGTAGCGGCACTCAAGTGTAACATAGTTCCTAAAAGAATGACGGTGGTTAGGCGCATTAGGAATAGGATTTTACGGACATGACAATTCATGTCCAATATTTTGGAGTAAATTATATACATTTGTTTTAGTCTGTTAAGTGATGATCTCTAATCGGTTGCGAGACAGGCTACTGGCTGGAAGTGGGCAAACACTTCTGGCCTTTTTGTTGGTTAGTTGTATTGTGTCGGTTATAGGGTTGCTTTATTTCTTTGAGAGTACGGTTATCCTCCTTCCTTCCACTTTAAAGTGGACTTCTTCTGTAAGTTCCAGCATGCATAGAACTTCAGATACGTTTTTGAATTTCGAGATTGTTCCACCAAACCGTTTATTGCTGACTTGTGGATCTGAATAGATCACGTCAACATTATACCATCTGGCTATCTGCTGCATTATATTTTCCAAAGGTTCATTCTTAAATATAAAATCGCCGTTTTTCCATGCTACAGCAACTTCTGTATCCACCGGAGTTACTTTGATCTGGCCATTGTTAAGGCTGGATTGTTCACCGGGCTTCAGGATGGTTTTAGCGTTTACTTCTACGCTTCCTTCCAATAAAGTCGTTTTTACAACAGGATCATTTGTATAAGCACTTATGTTGAAATGTGTACCAAGAACTTTGATTTCCTGCTTTGCTGATTTTACAATAAAGGGTTGCTTTTTGTTTTTAAAGACCTCAAAGTAGGCTTCGCCGACTAAGTTAACGACCCGTTGCCCACGCCCCGTGAAGGTAACAGGATAGCTAAGACTTGATGCGGCGTTGAGCCATACTTTGGTGCCATCGGGCAGGATCAGCTGGTACTGTCCGCCTTTTGGGGTAGAAATGGTGTTTGTAGAGACATTAATTTCGGATACCTGATTTTCGATGATTTGATAGACCAATTGGCCATCAGCTGTTTTGGTGATTTGTACGCTGCCTTGCTTACTCAGCTTGCCGTTTTTAACATCTGTTAGGCTAATGGTTTTTCCGTTGCCGAGGGTCAAGGTTGCTTTGTTACCACCTGCAGGAATATCGTTGGCATAGTTTGCGGGCAAGCCTTGATTGGTGCGGAACCAGAAGGTTGCAAAGCAACCCAATACAACAAGTGCTGCTACGCTGGCTGCAATGCCTATAGTCCAAAGTTTTCTTACCGGCTTTTGTTCTGTTTGTTGCTCACGCAGGAATTGTAAAGTCTCTGATTCAAGAGTGGAAAGATCAACGGACGTTTTGGGCTCTTCCTGTTCACCAGCGGCTTTGATATACCAGGTTTCTGCCTGAGCTTTTTGCTCATCAGTTGCTGTGTCATCCAGATACGCTTTAATCAACCTGCTTGCCTTCTCGTTTTTCATTCTGTTGTTGTCTCTTTACAATTATGGTTTTATACTAGTAAGTAAGTTAGTTCGGGCGCTTGTGTAATGTGATATGAAGAAAAAGTTAAGAAAATGTGAATTTAATCTTTGAACACAGATTCTTAGCGCTTTTTCAAGGGAATAAACCAAATAGAATTGTCCCCAGTTTAGAACGCAGGATCTTTAGCGCGTTGTTCATTTGCTTCTTTACCGTATTATCTGTAATGTTTTGTTCGGCAGCAATTTCTTTGTAAGACAGGTTTGCTTTCCGGCTGAGTTCAAAAACTTCACGCATCTTTTCCGGCAGCGAGGCTATTTCTTTTTCAATGAGCTCTTTCATTTGTTTTTCCCGGATCAGATGATCGGTAGTGGAGGATTCATTGCTTTCTATGAAACTTTGAAGTGAGGAGAGATAATCTACTCTGACTCTGTTTTTGTCGATCAGGTTAAAGACTTTATATCGTAACACGGTATATAAGTAAGCAGATAGAGAGGTTTTGAGGATTAGTTCTTTGCCTTCCAGCCAGAACAAAGAAAATAAGTCTTGAACAAGATCTTTTGATTCTTCATCGTTGCGGAGCATTTTTCTGCAATGTTGAAATAAAATGGCCCAGTATCGATAGTAGATCTGTTCATAAGCCTTTCTGTCGCCGTTCTGAAAAAGAGCCAGCAGTTCAGTGTCCGGAAGGTTTTTATAGCTGTCCATTGCTGTAGGTATTACTTCTTTGCGTGTCTGGAGTACCTTTTAAAGTCTTATTATAATGGAAGTTATAGAATTCGTTTGAAAAATATAACATGCCCCCTGAATTAGGGTAATAGGTTGTTTTCTGGCTTTCTTTCCTATCCATATAGTTTATTTCATTAATGAAAAAAAATACGTAACACGTCGCTAATATATTTAGTACGTAAAGCTAATATATTTAGTATTAATATTGGTAAATTATTTATTAATTTATTTTTTGTATTTGTAAGATAATATGAATAAAGTGAACAGGCCTTGTTCAGGTGGGTAGTCAATGCAGTGGCATGCCAATCCCAATGAGGCTGGGAAAGGCCCTTTTTAGTATTAGGAAAGGTGTTGTAATGTACCATTCTTAACTACTTAAATTTTTAGAAACCGCTATTGAATGTATATACGATGAATCGTTTTCCATGGTTTTTAAAGGGATGCAAAATTTTGGAAGGATAGTTTTGAGTTTCTGTTCATTCAACTGGTTAAAGCTGAGTTCAAAGGCTGTTTTGATTTTACAGCATCTTTTGCCGGAGCGATATGAACTCTTTAGGCTGACTGACATTATTTAAGGCGTCTGTACAAATATAGTAGAATATGTTATAAAGTCAACAAATATGTTGACTCAATTTTTTGGTTAAATCTTCAATTTGCGTTGATGAATGACATATCTGTTCCTGATTTCAAGAAAAATCTTGGTCAACGCATAAAACAATTGCGGCTCGGCCTAGGACTTACTCAGCAACAATTGGCTTCAAGAATGGGATATAAGGATAAACAAGTGGTGAACCGGTATGAAATGGACGGTGCGAACCCTACGGCTTATAGTTTGATGCAGATTGCAGAGAGTCTGGAGGTTTCTTTGGATGAATTGATTGATTTCAGTAAGCTGGATAGTTAATTCTGCCTAATCACAGGGTTATTTTGCGTAACTTTGCAGAATTATTATAAATGTAGAAACTGTGTCGTTAGATAAATTAAAACTAAGCAAAGGCCTGGTAACAGCAATGACTGATGCCGGATACTTAACCCCTAAAGAAATCCAGCTTAAAACCATGTCCAGAATTATTGGCGGACAAGATATTATTGCTGTTGGCCCTGAAGGCGCTGGTAAAACAACTACCTATGTGCTTGCTGTTTTGTCTAAACTGAAATATACCAAAGATGATGCACCTAAGGTTCTGATCCTGGTTGCTGATCAGGAGCGGGGCGAGGCTGTAATTGAGCAGTTCATCTCATTAAGCCGTAACCGTGACCTGAACATTATGGGTCTGTTGGGTACAGGAGGTTTGGAGTCTGACGTAAATGAACTGGCCTTGGGTACAGATATCGTGGTGGCTACACCAACAAGAGCCAGAGCAGTATACCTGAAACTGGGTTTGAACTTAAGTAAACTGCAAACTTTTATTGTGGATGATGCGGCTCAGATTGTAAGTCAGGGCATGCAGCTGCCCGTTGCAGAACTGGCCAGAAGCGCTGGTAAATGCCAGCACCTGATCTTTACGGAAGTGGTTCATGATAAATTGTATAAAATGATTGATCAGTTTATGAACTTCCCTGCATTGATTGAAGTAGAAGACTTTGGTGATAAAGCGGAAACTGTTCCTCAAATGCTGTATCACGTACCAAATTATAAAACAAAACTTCATTTATTGCATACCCTGTTAAGGGACGATGAGGTATTTGATAAAGTAGTGGTTTTTGTGAATTCAAGATTAACTGCACAGAAATTGGTTAAAAGTCTGGAAAGTCAAAAAGAAGGGGAGTATGCCATGCTGAAACCTTTACACTTTGACGAGAGTGGCTTTGATGATTTTGGTGATTTTAAAGAAATGCAGGAAGCCCGCGTATTGGTGGTGGCCAATGAGGCTTGTCCGGACCTGGATCTGGAAGGTATTTCCTTTATTTTCCATTTTGAACTTCCGGAAACGAAGGAAGTCTTCTTAAACCGTATTTTGAAAAGACCAACTACTGAAGAAATGGTGGCCATTACTTTTTCAACGGACCTGGAACTGGCGCAGGTTAGAAAACTGGAGCAGGCCATTGGACAGAAATTTGAACAAATGGAACTTCCGGAAGAGGTGCAGATCGTTACGCCTCCAAAATCCAAGAAAGCTGATAAGAATAAATATCTGTCTGAAGATGAAGACGAGAACCCCCGCGGTGGAGGTGCTTATCATCAGAAGAAAGACAGCAATTCAAAAAATTACAACTATGGAATTGGTCAGAAAGCTAAAATGACCATGAAAAAGAAGCACAGCTAATTAAAGCTGTTTTGCTTCGTTCCAATAAACATCCATTTCGGCAAGTGTCATATCCTGTAGGGCCTTGCCGTTTTCTTTGGCTTTACTTTCCAGGTACTGGAACCTTTTGATGAACTTTTTATTGGTTTTTTCCAATGCGTTTTCTGGGTTGATATGGATAAAACGTGCGTAGTTGATGAGCGAGAACAGCAGATCTCCAAATTCACCTTCGGCTTTTTCAATATCAATAGCGCTGTTGTCTGCGACATTAAATTCAGCCTTAAATTCCTGCAGTTCTTCTTCTACTTTTTCCCATACCTGGGTTTTGTCTTCCCAGTCAAAGCCTATGCCTTTTGCTTTTTCCTGAATGCGGCTGGCTTTAACCAGTGAAGGCAGACCTTTAGGTACGCCGGCCAGTACTGATTTATTGCCTTCTTTTAGCTTAAGTTGTTCCCAGTTGCGTTTTACGTCGGCTTCGTCTTGTACAACCACGTCGCCATAGATATGTGGGTGTCTGCTGATCAGTTTATCACAAACGCCGTTGAGTACATCTACAATGCTAAAGTCGTTGGTTTCTGAAGCAATCCTGGCATAGAAAACCAGGTGCATCATAACATCGCCAAGTTCTTTTTTGACTTCTTCCAGATCGCCCTCCAGAATGGCATCAGACAATTCATAGGTTTCTTCTATGGTTAAATGTCTGAGGCTTTCCATGGTTTGTTTTTTGTCCCATGGGCATTGGGTTCTTAACGTATCGAGTACGGTTAATAGTCTCTGAAAAGCGGAAGAAGGGTCGGCTGCAGTAACTGGGGGTATGTTATTCGGCATTTTATTATATTAGTTAATGACGTTAAAGGTAATCATCATTGTGGTAATATCCTCTTATTAGTCCTTTTCTTCCAGTTTGATCTTTTTGGTGATCCGGTAAACCCGGCGCTTTTTCTTCTCATGTTGTTCTTCACCCAGCAGGATGGCCCAGGGTTTTAGTGGATCAACACGTTCAAAAATGATCTTCATCATGGCAAGATAGGGGATACAAAGGAACATACCTGGGATACCCCAGATCATTTCACCTACTACAATTCCTACAAAGGCGATAAGGGCATTGATCTTTACTTTTGAACCCACCACTAAGGGCATTAAAATATTACCGTCCAATGCATGTACACCAATGAATGTGATCAGCACAAGCAATACCTTGGCACCACCAGCGGTAGCGAAAGTGATCAGTACACTAATGGCCAGGGCGGTAAAGATACCCAGATATGGGATCAGGTTAAAAATACCGGCCACCAAACCTAATAATATAGCGTACTTAACACCCAAAAGGGATAATATACCCACCATAAGTATGGTTACAATCACCATTTGCAGAAATAAACCGGTGATGTATTTCTTGATAATGTATTGGATCTGCTCAATAATGTCTTTTACTTTATCTGCATGTTCTTCTTTAAATACTGAGGTTAAAAAGGTAAACAGAATCCTTCTGTAGTTTAAAATAAAGAAGGTGAAGAGTAGGATAAAGGAGAGAAACAGCATGGTAGAGGATACGGTAAGCAGGGTTGTACCTAAGACTGTTGCGCTTTTGGCCAGTGCTCCGGTAGCGGTATCATTGATATATTTGAGTTGCTTTTCTGCATCTACATGAAAAGTATGGTTGATCCATTCCTGCGCTTCGTGAAAGGTATTGGTGACCTGTGTTTTTAACAATGGCCAGTCTTGCCAGAGGTCGCTGAGCTGATTAGCAAAAAAATACATGATACTGCTAATGGCAAACAGCATCACCACAACAGAAACGATAGAGGAAAGACTTCTTTTAAACCGGAGTTTTTTTTCCAGGAAATTGGCCAGCGGAAGCAGGAGCAGTGCCAGCAGGAAAGAAAACATAAATGGTGCAAGGATGGTTTCTCCTAAAATGGCGATATAAATAAGACTGATGATGGAGACCAGTACCATGGCCAGTTTGGTGTGGAACGGTAAAGAGATGTTTTTCATGCGTTATATCCTGATGTGTTAAAGGCCTTATAAAACAAAGGCCCTGCCAATTTTTTTGGCAGGGCGCTTTTTATGATCAATGTTTTTTTTATTTCCAGTCGCTTGCCTGATCTAATATAGCAATATCTTCTGTGTTTAGTTTCAAAGCTGCTGCATTAACCAGATCTTTTAACTGATCTTTTGTGGTTACACTTGCAATTGGAGCTGTAACAGATGGACGGGCAATCAGCCAGGCGAGGGCAATACTTGCAGGGCTGGAATTGTATTGTTCGGATACCTGATCCAGTGCTTTCAGGATTCTGAAACCTCTTTCGTTGAGGTAGTTTTTTATACCGCCACCTCTTTTACTTTTGTTTAAATCGGCCTCTGACCGGTATTTGCCGGATAAAAATCCGCTGGCCAATGCGTAGTAGTTGATCACGCCCAGGTGATTTTCCAGGCAAAGTTCTTCATATTCTTTTTCAAAATGTTCCCTGGCATAGAGGTTGTATTCTGGCTGGAAAGTCTGATAGACAGGTAGACTGTGTTTTTTGCTGGTTTCCAGTGATTCTTTTAAACGTGCTGCAGAATAGTTGGATGCACCAATCCAGCGTACCTTACCGGCGCGAATCAGGTCGTCGTAAGTTTCCAATGTTTCCAGTACCGGCGTTTCAAGGTCATCATAATGGCTCTGATACAGGTCTATATAGTCTGTTTGAAGTCTTTTTAAAGAATCTTCTACTCTTGCGGTAATGTATTTTTTGGTGAGTTTTTTACCTTCTCCCATATCAGCACCTACTTTGGTGGCAATGATCACGTCTTTGCGGTTGTTGCGGGCTTTTAGCCAGTTTCCAATAATGGTTTCTGATTCTCCGCCCTGATTTCCGGGGTTCCACCTGGAATATACATCTGCTGTATCTATGAAATTAAAGCCTGCTTCTACAAAACCGTCCAGGATCTCAAAGGATCTGTTTTGGTCTATAGTCCATCCAAAAACATTGCCCCCGAAGGTAATTGGGGAAACAAATAAGTCTGTATTACCTAATTTTCTTTTATCCATGATCAATAATTAACGAGATTGAATAACAAATGTATAGCCCGGAGGTTTTAAATTCTGTCCTGGATATGTCAATATCATTAATTATTCTTCGTTTTTTACAGCCCGTAACATTTCCCGTTTACCCGGAGCGCCTGGAAGTTTTTGAATTTGCAGGCCATGACTCTTTAGAGCACGTTTTAACTTTCCGGTGATGGCGTAGGTTACAAAAATTCCTCCTGGTTTTAAGAACGAGCATACATGGCCAATAATTTCATCCGACCACATTTCAGGTTGATGCTGTACAGAAAAAGCGTCAAAATAGATCAGATCGTAGGGTTTTGTATCCTGGAAGTTTTCCAGCTGGATATGCGGAATGAAAAGTTGAAGCAGTGGGTTTAATTTGACTGGTTTTTTTAGGGCGGCTTCATATTGGCTGCTTAAATTTTCCCAAACCGGAGCGGGAACATATTGGTCATAGCCGGTACTGCCGAGTTGTTCCTTGCTTAATGGATAGGCTTCAATGCCTGTATAATCAATGTCCAGGTTCTTTTCTGCGGCATAGGCTGCTGTGAACAGGAAATTCAAACCGGTACCAAAGCCAATTTCAAGAATGGAGAGGGCTTTGCCTGGGAATTTCTCTTCTGCATATTTGAGGCCTGCATCTATAAATACATGCTTGCTTTCTTGTACAGCCCCGTGTTTGGAATGATAATGTTCTCCAATAGTTTCATTATATAGGGTGTTCGAGCCGTCGGCAGTTTGGGTGAGTGTATTCATCTTTCCAAAATTAGCAGAAAAGCTGTTTATATTGCTGAATATTTTACTTATTAGACATAATGAGCAGAGGGGCTGTCCGCTATCTTTATAGTTCTAAACCAAATATTGATGAACAGTATAGGTACAAAGCGCTGGCTGTTGCTGGCCGTTTTACAGGTGGTTTTTTCTGCCGGATTTGCCCAGAAAGTGAAGCTGAGCGGATCGGGAAAGAGCCAGTGGGTATACCTGGATAAGGAGAAACTCAATTATAAAACACTTCCGGCGGGAGACCGGATTATGGATTTTTCTTATGCTGGTTATATGGGAGGTGGTGTTGCCATCCCAGACCCAAAAGTACAGGTGGTTTTAAGTCCTCATACAGGAGACAATACGGATGCCATACAGTTGGCCATTAATAAGGTTTCGCAAATGCCTATGGAAAATGGCTTTAGAGGGGCGGTTTTACTGAAGGAGGTGTTTACGATTGCGACCGCGCTCTTGTGATCAACAGTAATGGCGTGGTGTTGCGTGGGAGTGGTTCTGGAGAAAAAGGAACAGTGATCAATATGACTGGAAAGCCGCATGTTTGTATTTCTGTGAAGGGGGCTGTGGAGGTGAAGAGTAGTGGGGTATCTTCTGTGTTTGCGGATGCTTATGTGCCCTCTGGTGCGATGTCTTTTACGTTGAAGGATGCTTCCCGTTTTTCAGTTGGGGATATGATCCGTATTTCGAGGCCCGTGACGGAAGCCTGGGTGCATTTTATGGGGATGGACCAGTTGATGAGGAATGGAAAAAAGCAAACCTGGATTACGGGAGAGATTACTACAGAACGGGTGATTAAGGAAATTGCGAAAAATAAGATTACGGTTGATGTTCCGCTAACGGATAGTTATGATGCTCAATATTTGGGGAAAGAAGGGGTGGAGGTGACTAAGATCAGTATGGATGGGATGTTGTCACAGATTGGATTTGAGAATCTGAGAATGGTTTCGCCCAAACAATCGGGGACGATCAATGAAGGGCATCATAAAGCTTTTAGCATGAGTGGGGTGGTGGATGCCTGGGCACGAAATATTGACGTGTTTAATACGGTAAACAGTGTAAGTGTGTTGCCTCAGAGTCTTTACCTGGAGCAATTGTCGGAAAGACTGGGCGTGCAAGCGGTTAAAAATATTGGGTATTAAGTTGCGGTCACCTTCCTGTTAAAGGCAGAGAAGGCGACCGCATTAGTCCTTATTTTGAGGATTCGTCAGTGGTGGTATTTCCTTTCCAGTCGCCAAATGCTTTTTGTGCAATGGCTTTAGCTGCAGATGGGCTAATGTTTCCGGCAATGGTCAGATACTGTCTCTTATACACATCTGACGCTGCCGACGAACGTTAGCCGGTGTAGATCTCGGTGGTGGGCGGATGATTAAAAAGGGGGGGGGGGGGGGGGGGGGGGGGGGGGGGGGGGGGGGGGGGGGGGGGGGGGGGGGGGGGGGGGGGGGGGGGGGGGGGGGGGGGGGGGGGGGGGGGGGGGG
>NZ_JAELTV010000162.1 GCF_016429005.1 Pedobacter sp. ASV19 | reverse complement strand
CCCCCCCCCCCCCCCCCCCCCCCCCCCCCCCCCCCCCCCCCCCCCCCTCTTTTCAAGCAGAAGACGGCATACGCGATAGAGCTGCCTGTCTCGTGGGCTCGGAGATGTGTATAAGAGACAGGAGTAAGGTAAACAAAGGAACAGAGTTTAAAATTGTACTACCATTTAATGATTAAAATACATGTCTAAAGGAATTAAAATACTAATAGTAGAGGATGATGAGAATTTAAGGTTCTTAGTTGTACACCGTTTAAAATCTGAAGGATATGAAGTTCTTGAGGTTGGCGATGGAGAGACCGCAGAAAAAACGATTCTGGCAGAAAAGCCCGATATCGTATTGCTGGACTGGATGTTGCCGGGTAAACAAGGCGCAGAGGTTTGTGAAGAAGTGAGAAAACAGGGCTTTGATAACCTGATCATCATGATGACCGCAAAAGCCCAGGATGTAGATAAGATAGATGCTTATAATTTTGGGGCATCAGATTATGTAACCAAGCCTTTTAATATGGACGTACTGGTGGCCATGCTGGATAGCAAAGTGAAATTTCTGCTCAATAATGACCGGTCTGAAATTCATCGCTTTGGCGACATGGAGCACCATCCGAATATCCATACCTTATACCGTCAGGGTCGTAAAATTGAACTGACCATTCTGGAGAACAGGATATTACTTTATTTCTTGCGTAATCCTAATAAGGTGATCAACCGTGATGAGCTGATGCTGGTGGTTTGGGGTTATAATTCTGATGTGAACACCCGTACTCTGGATATGCATATTGTAAGGTTGCGTAAGAAAATAGAAATTAACCCGGATAATCCGCAACTGTTGATTACAGTTCGTGGTGTAGGCTATCGCTTTAATGCGGGCTAGTTAAGCCCGCTTTAATTCAAATATGGTGATCTCCGGTAAGATACCAACCCTGCCGGGGTATCCCAGAAAACCATAGCCTACATTGACGTACAACTGCTGGTTCTTTTCACGGTAAAGCCCGGCCCACTCTTTATAAATGTACTGGATGGGGCTCCATTGAAATTCTTTTGTTCTCACACCAAACTGCATGCCATGGGTATGTCCGCTGAACATGGCATCAATTTGCGGATATTTTTCGAGTACTTCAGCACGCCAGTGTGACGGATCATGGGAAAGCAACAATTTAACAGGCAGGTCATCTGTATCTTTAACCGCCAGATCCATTCGACCGTATTTAGGAAAGCGTCCCATGCCCCAGTTCTCAATTCCCAATATTCCAATCTCTTCTCCGTCAACTTTCAGTCTGCGGTGTTCATTCATCAATAAATCCCAGCCCATCACTTTATGGGTTTCAATTACATCTTTAAGATTTTTCGCCTTTGCAGCAGAAGGACCGCGTCCAAAATGATAATCGCCATAATCATGGTTTCCCAGGGAAGAATATACACCCAATGGTGCATGAACCTTGCTGAAAATATCCTGATAATCGCGCATTTCAGTGGCCATATCGTTTACCAGATCGCCGGTAAAAAAGATGAAATCAGGTTTTTCCCCCAACAGCATCTCCACGCCGCCTTTTACGGCTTTGTGATTGTAAAAGCTACCGGAATGGATATCAGAAATCTGGCCCATCTTAATCCCATCAAATGCCTTGGGCAAATTAGGCAATAGGAGTTTTACTATTTTTATCTTATAGTCATAGGCCCCGGAAACAATACCCCAGCTTAACGAGGTTAAGGGAACCGCCGCTACAACCAGGCCCGCTTTAACGAGAAAAGATGATCGGCTAATGGGCTCACCAACAGCCGGGGTAGCGGGTGTTGGTTCTATTGGCTTCTTGATCTTTCGGATCAGCAGGACAACCAGTCTGCGCAAATCATCAACCACCAGAAAAGGGATCAATACGATCTTGCAGGCCACGGTCAGGAAGTAAGCCACCAGGATAATGGCCCGGATAGAGAGAAACAGGTTCATGAAAATGCCGCAGAAAACCCCGAGGGTTAGCAAAAGGGTATAAGACCACCAAATCAGCGCAAACCTTTTTCGGGTTGTCGGTTTCCATTTTTTGAATACAGAAAGGATGGCTTTGTAGCAATAATAATCCAGTGCCAGCATCAGCACGGTAATCAGTAGCAATGAAGGTAAACGTCCCATAATTATCTGAAATCTATATCGTCATCATCAAGATCTCCGCTGAATAAACTGTCAAACATATCGGAAAAGCCAAATCCTCCTTCCAGATAATTTTTATTCAACTGAGAATACTCAGCCAGGCCATGAAGTACAAATTCCATCAGCAAGAGCGTTTGATTTGCACTAAGCTTGGCGTGAAACTGCTTTACAAGGTCGTTCAGACCATTTACTTTCATCAACTCTTTTTTGTATTGTGCATCGCTGAGGCTGTCGGAGATGTCTAAGGTATTGCCCTCAGTGAACCATTCGGTGATGGGTTCGTACACATTTGCTTTTTTGCTCTTTTTTGCTTTTTCCGGGTCAGGAAAGTAACGGGCAAATAAAGTCTTGATGGATTTCCCGATCAGGATATTGGCCACCTTCGCTGGTCCCTCCAGTTCTCCTTCATAAACCAGCTCAATTTTTCCAGTTACCGCCGGGATAATGCCTGTCAGGTCTGAAAGTCTGACAAAGGTCTTTTTTTCTCCGTTAATCAGCATTCTCCGCTCGGCTGTACTGATCAGATTTTCATAAGCAGAAATAGTCAAACGAGCAGATACTCCTGATTTTTGATCAATAAATTCACTTTTACGCGCCTCAAATGCCACTTGTTCTACCAGGTCTTTTACCAGTCCGTCTGCTTCAATCAGTTTGCGCTGTTCTTCTGTAAGTTTAGCTTCCTGGAAAGTGATCTTCCTGGAGATGCCAATACTCTTGGGATAATGGGTCAGAATCTGACTTTCTATCCGGTCTTTTAAAGGCGTAACAATAGAACCTCTGTTGGTGTAATCTTCCGGATTGGCGGTGAAAACAAATTGTACGTCCAAAGGTAGTCTCAGTTTGAAACCCCGGATCTGAATGTCCTTTTCCTGGAGCATATTAAATAAGGCCACCTGAATTCTCGCCTGTAGGTCTGGTAGTTCATTGATGACAAAGATGCTGCGGTGGGCCCTTGGAATCAGTCCAAAATGGATCACACGTTCATCATTATAGGTCAGTTTCAGTGTAGCAGCTTTAATTGGATCCACATCTCCAATCAGATCGGCCACGGTTACATCAGGTGTTGCTAGTTTTTCAGTATAGCGTTCTGAGCGGTGTTGCCAGCTGATGGGCGTATTGTCGCCATGGATGGAAATTTCATGTTTAGCATACCAGGAAATCGGGTTCAATGGATCATCAAAGATTTCACTTCCGCTTACATAAGGAATGTATTCATCCAGCAGGTTAACCATTAAACGGGCAATCCGTGTCTTTGCCTGTCCGCGAAGACCGAGCAGTAAAATATTATGACGGGATAAGATCGCAGTTTGGAGTTCTGGGATAACCGTTTCATCATAGCCCAGTATACCCTCAAATCCGGCATCTTTTTTCTGTAGTTGTTCGATCAGATTTTTTCTTAATTCGTCCTTAACGGGTAAGGAAATATATTTAGAGGCTTTCAGGTCTCCAAGTGTTTTTATTTGCTTATAGTCCATATATGTCTAAGTTCTTAACGAACTGTTTTTCTTCTGTTTTTAATATAATCTTCAAATATATATTCCCCAAGGCCATTCAGAGAGCTGTAAAAAGCTCTGCCTCCGTTTATTTGGGTAAATTCCCTTACAAATTGCTGCAAATAAGGGTCTTGTGCAATCATAAAAGTGGTAATAGGAATTTTTAACCTTTTGCACTGAGCGGCCATATTTAGTGTTTTTCCAATTACTTTTCGGTCCAGCCCCATACTGTTCTTGTAATAACGTCCATTCTCTTTAAGGCAGGTAGGCTTGCCATCTGTGATCATGAAGATCTGCTTATTGTGCGTTTTTCTTCTTCGAAGAAGATCTGCAGCAAGTTCCAGACCGGCAAATGTATTGGTGTGGTAGGGGCCAACCTGTAAATAAGGAAGGTCTTTTACGGTGATCGGCCAGGCATCATTGCCAAATACTACGATATCTAAAGTATCCTTTGGGTACCTGGTTTTGATGAGCTCTGCGAGTGCCATGGCTACTTTCTTTGCAGGGGTAATGCGGTCTTCCCCATATAGGATCATGGAATGGGAGATATCGATCATTAATACTGTAGAAGTTAAAGTTTTGTAGTCCTTTTCTTCCACCTCAAGATCACGTTCTGTAAGCGTGAAGTTGCTGATGCCATGATTGATCTGCGCGTTCTGGATAGAAGTGGTCATGTCAATCTGATCCAGGCTATCCCCAAAGGCAAATTCCCTGCGGTCTGCATTTTTTTCTTCTCCTATGCCTGATATATTGCTGTTGTGGTTTCCCTTTCCTGCTTTTTTTAATTTTCCAAAGATTTCCTCCAGGGCAGATTTGCGAATGGTTTGTTCCGTCTTAGCGGTAATCTTGGTTTCTCCGTTTTCTTCATTGATATAGCCTTTTTGTTTCAGGTCTTCAATGAAGTCGCCCATGGCATACTCATTATTGGTGAATTTGTACTGTTTATCCAGTTCATTCATCCATGATAAAGCTTCCCCGGCATCACCAGCAGTATAATTGAGCAATTGAGTAAATAGTTTCAGTAATTCCTCGAAACCACCTTTAGGTAAGTCATCGGGTGTAAAGTTCGAAAATTGGTAACCCCTCATATCTTCTTATTAACGAATTACCGAAGATAAAAGTTTGAAACTGAACTATTTTAAGGTATTTGTCATTTTTAGGAGCGGAACAATCCGGAAATGGCTTCGTTATATTCCGGATTCGCCCCGGTTCGCGAAGCTACATAAGCACCAACCCTGCAAGCCCTGTCCAGAATGGTTTCTATCGGATAGCCTTGGAGCATACTGCTCACATAGGTGGCCAGAAAAGCATCGCCTGCGCCAACTGTATCTGCAACTTGTACCGGATAGCCCTTATGCTTGTAGAGCTTGCCTTCCTGCCAAACCATAGCCCCTTTATCGCCCAGTGTTACACAGATGGTACTGATATTGAAGATGCGGGAGAGCTGTTTACAGAGTTGTTCCTGGTCTGTGCTTTGAAGCTGCAGTTCCTTTTTCAGATGGTCCAGTTCATCCTCGTTTATTTTGAGAAGATCGGCAGTCTTTAATAGATGTTTTAAGGTTTCTAGCTGAAAATGCGGCGGTCGCAGATTAATGTCCATCACATTGAACTTGCTGTGCTGCAACAACTGATAGATCACCGAACGACTTTTCTCGTGGCGGCAGGTCAGGCTGCAATAGACAAAAGCATCGGCTTGCTTAACGCTTTCCAGATTCTCTTCTGTTAGCGTGATATCGTCCCAGGCTACAGGTTCAACAATGGTGTAGGTGGCCTGTTGCTGTGCATCAAGGCTCACCTGAACGGTACTAGTTGGAAGTACCGGGTGTCTTTGAATAAGTGATACCGGGTGATGGTGACCTTCGAGGAAGCGGATCAGTTCTTTTCCGTTTTCATCGTTTCCCACCGCGCTGATAAATGCTGCATCTATTCCCTGCTTATGAAGGTTCAGGGATACGTTCATGGAAGAGCCGCCAGCTTTCTTCTGCTCTTTGAATACATCCCATAAAATTTCGCCTATAGAAGTAACCCGGTGTTTCAATTTAATTTATTTTGGCTGATGGTTTTTAAGTGCTCTTTCTGCTCTTTTAACGGCAAGTCTTTCGCGATAGTGTGCATAGGGGGCTTTAAATGCCATTTTTAATACGCTGTCTAGTCCACCTTTGATGGCCAGGTTGAATACACTTTGCACTTTCCGGCTTAGCGAGGCATCCCAGGCCCGCAGGCTTAAAGAGAAGGAGCCGTCCAGGTATTTCATCCAGTGCCACATACCGGTCGGCATAAATAGGGTATCACCGTGTTCCAGAAATACTTCATAACCCTCCACACCTTTAAGTGCCGGGAATTTTTCGAAATCGGGGTTGGCTACATCATAATCTTCCAGTGCATAAGTGGCATTTGGAATACAGTATAATCTTTCTTTCCATTTGTTATCGAAAAGAATGATGTGTTTCCTTCCGCCAAAATGGGTATGGAAAAGGTGAGGCAGGTCAATATCGTAATGCAGGAAGGTCACGGAGTTGGATCCGCCGAAGAACATGGCCGGCATACTTTCTATGAAACCGCCCATCAGGTCTTTAGGGATCACAATGTCGTCTACCAGACCTGGAACGTGTTTAAACAGATTGAAGAAGAAGATTCGTAATTCTGTTGGCTGTGATTTAATGAGGTCCAGATAGTCTCCAAACTTCATATTGGCTACAGAGGCATTGATTGGTTTGGAAGGATCTGCTTTGGAATTGTCCATGAGGCTTACGTTCACATCTCCGGCAATCTGCTTTAGATAATCGGTAGTCCACTTTTCTCTTGCCGGCCAGTTTTTAGTTAAACCTTTAATGATCAGTGGACGCCTGGCATCCAGGTAATTCTTTTTAAAATCTTCCGGACTGATGCTTTCAACTGTATCTACCGGCTTTAAAATAAAGCTCATATGATTAAGAAAATAACTTGTGCAGGGGCAAATGTCTAAATTAAATCTTAATAATAATGAATTTTATTTGGGAAGCTTGTTAGAAATTAAATATACTCTTCGGAGACTTACGCTTCTGCGCGTCGCTGCGCGCCTGCTCCGAAGCTGAGGTCTCCTATGGGCAATATTGAATTTTTCGAAGTGTTTATGTTTTTATTTGTTCTCAAGAGCTCGCGAGCTCGGTTTCCTGGGCACTTAGGAACTGGGGTGTCCGGCTGGATGATTTGGAGTTTATGGCTGGATAGTGATAAAACTATTGCCTGGATTATTCTGGATAATGATTGGCCAGGGCTTTATTGGCTCTTTTTACGGCCAGTTCTTCTTTCCAGGTCATGTATTTCTCCCTGAAGTTCCCTTTCATGAAATCATCAAATTTGCGTTGAAGGGTAAGGTTGTACAGGCTTTTCGCCTTTACAACCCAGGATTTGTCCCAGGCCCTTAAACTGATGGAGAAGGAGCCGTCAAGGTACTTCATCCAGTGCCAGTAACCAGTTGGCATGAAGAGGGTATCTCCGTGTTCCAGAAAAGCTTCGATACCTTTTACACCTTTTAGGCCGGGGAATTTTTCGAAGTCTGGTTTTTCTACATCATAATCTTCCAGCGCGTAAGTAGCAAAAGGGATTTGGTAGAGACGTTCTTTCCATTTGTTTTCAAAAAGAATAACATGTTTTCTTCCATTAAAATGGGTGTGGAAGATGTGCGCCAGATCTATATCATAGTGCAGGAAGGTTACAGAACCTTTCCCGCCAAAGAACATATTTGGATAGCTGTCCAGAAAACCACCCATCAGGTTTTTAGGAGCAATATAGTCATCCAACAATTTTGGGGCGTGTTTAATTGGGTCGAAAAGAAAGATCCTCAGGTCTGTTGGAGTTTCTCTGATCAAGTCTATATAATCCCCAAATTTCATTTCGGCTGCGGAGGCGTTGATCGGTTTGGAGGGGTCGGCTTTGGAGCTATCATAAAGGGGGACAGTTTGGTCGCCAACTACAGATTTCATATAGTCCAGCGTCCATTTTTGATGCGCTGGCCAGTCTTTAGACATGTTTTTGATCACCAGTGGCTTTCTGGTGTTTAAGTAGTTCTTTTCAAAATCTTCTTTAGAAATATGATCTACTGTATCGATTGGTGAAAGATCAAACTGCATGTTAATATAATGTTAAGAGACACAAAATTAGAAAAGACAAGTTTTTCATTAGAATGGGATTGAAAAACTGATATTATGCTGACACAAACAAGAGGTTGATTTAGCTGGTGTTCATTTGATACGGTAAGGGTAAGTTGATTTTAAATGCACGCAAAAGTCGTACCTCGTTCGCAAAATGGGTATGTTTTGCGAATGAGGTACGACTTTTAGGGTTTTTTCTTGGTTCTTAAGTGACTTTTGCTTTGCGGAGGTATTTTGAAAAACGCAGGGGAAATAGTCTTTTAAACAAGACACCCTTTACTTCCTTGCCGCCAATATAGACCTCTTCTTTTTTTTCATTGATGGCTTTGATAATCTCTTTTGCACATTGTTCTGCAGGCATACCATGTTCATGTGCATCGTCCATGGTACCCTGAGGCTGCCCGTTTGCGGTTAAGGCATTGATGCTGACCTTTGTTTTAATGAAGCCGGGGCAGGCAATCGTAATCAGGATGTTCTTTGTGTCTAGTTCTGCTCTTAGGGAATCGAAATAGCCATGAAGGGCGTGTTTGGAGGCAGCATAGGCAGAGCGTAATGGTGTGCCGAATTTACCAACAAGGCTGCTGATGCATACGATATGCCCCCCGCCTTGTTCTATCATAGAAGGCAAAATAGCCTTACTCAGTGCTACAGTTCCCCAGAAGTTAACTTTCATCAGTTTTTCTTCTGTTTCCAGGGTGGTTTCCATAGCAAGGCTGCGCTGGCTAATGCCTCCACTGTTGATCAATAGATCAATTTTTCCGAAAATCCGGAGTGCTTCTGTGGCTTTGATATCCAAAGAAGCTGTATTTTCCAGATCCAGGGAAAGGACGTGGATGTTAATGTGGTTCTTGCAGTTGCCTTTTACCCGGAACAATTCGTCCCGGTTGCGCGAAGAGATGATGAGTTTAGCACCCGCCTTATGGTATTCATAGACCAGGGCTTCTCCGATTCCTGAAGAAGCACCGGTGATCCAAACAACTTTATTTTTCATGTTCGTCTAATAAAAATAATTCTGATGCAATGTGATCTGCAAATAATTTCCCTTCTGGTGTGAGCAGAATTTTCTGCTCTTGTTGTATGATCCAGTTCCGTTCCAGAAAAGGCTTGGTATTGTATACCGTCTCTTCGTAAAAAGTTTTGCCATAACTGGTCTTTATTTTTTCAAGATCGATACCCCACCTGGTACGGAGAGCGGTCATGATGTATTCATTTAAACGATCCAACTGGGTAAGTTCTTCAACAGTTTCGGCAAGCTGGCCTTTATTTAGCTGTTCTAAGTACTTACTGTTGCTGGCGATGTTCAAATAACGATTGGTACCATCAAAGCCGTGTGCAGAAGGGCCAATACCGAGATAAGGAACCCCTCTCCAATAATTGGTATTGTGTACTGCGTATTTTTCCGGCAGGCTATAATTGGAGATTTCATAATGCTCAAATCCGGCCAGGTCCAGTTTTTGGATCAGGGTTTGAAATTGTTCTGCACTTTGGTCATCATTTATAGGCATCTGCCTGCCTTTTCTGATGTTGGAGGCAAGGACCGTTTTAGGTTCCACAGTTAAAGAATAGGCAGAAATATGTGGGGTTTGCAGTTCGATCGCTTTGCGGATGTTATGCTCCCATTTTAGATCGGTAAGAATCGGATAGCCATAAATCAGATCTATACTCAGGTTTTCGAATCCGGCATCCTGGCTTCGTTTAATGGAGGTTTCAGCCTCGGTTGCACTGTGCGCCCGGTTCATCCACAAGAGATCTTCGTCAAAGAAGGATTGGGTGCCAATGCTGAAACGGTTAACGGGTAGTTGTCTCAGTTCGCTGATCTTTTTTGCAGTGAGGTCATCCGGATTGGTTTCTATTGTGATTTCAGCATCTGAAGCGATGGAATAATGCTGGGTAAGGGTGTGGAATATCCTGGCCAGATAAGTTGTGTCCAGTACCGAAGGGGTTCCGCCGCCAAAATAAATACTGCCTATCTGGTCTGTAATACGCCCCTTTTTTAGAATCAGTTCTTTGCAAATGGCATCTGTCATCTCCTCCGCATATTTTAAGGAGGTAGAGAAGTGAAAATCACAATAAGTACATGCCTTTTTACAAAATGGAATGTGGATATAGATGCCGGACATGTTTAAATTCGTTTTAAATGAGAGTTGGTCAATCTGAGATTATTCTCCAGACAAAGGTAAGGTATAAAAAATTGTCAGGTGGAAAGCCAGGAGCTGATTTGAATATTTATTGACATAGCTTAGCTGCTAATTTTATTTATTCTTCTATAAACCAATGGTGACATACCCATAGCCTTATGGAAAATCCGTGAAAAATAATAGGGATCTGGATATCCTATGCTTGTCGCAACTGTTTTTACACGAAGATCTGAAAAAGCCAAAAGCTGACAGGCTTTCTGTATTTTTAATTGTATAAAATAATCGATCGGAGATATGCCGGTTCTTTTTCTGAACAAGCTCTGGAAATAAGAAATGGAATAAGAGAATTCAGCTGCCAGGTCTTTAATGGTGAGTTTTTTTGACAAATTTGCCCGCATATAGTTTACAACATTATCCGGAAATTCTGAGTCTGTGGTGGTCATTAGTTCATTTATTTTATTGGGATATAGAAGGTTTGCTATGAAATAGTAGAAGGTTAAATTCGCATAGATAAGATTTTCCTCGCTATAGCCTTTTTCAAAACAATTATACATCATGTTCCATAGATTAATTTTATGGTCATCGTATAACGTTGTTCTGGGGGTAAACAGGCTGCCAATAGATAGGGTATGATTAAGGTAGGATAAGCTGTCTCCAATAAAGTGAACCCAGTAAATGGTCCATGGATCATCCGGATCAGCTGCATATTGATGGGACTGATCCGTTGCAGGTAGCACGAAAAACTGGTTCGCTGAAACGCTGTGTTTCTCTGCACCTATATTAAACCATCCTTTACCGGCTGTACAATAGATCAGAATGTTATCCGTACAGCCTTTTGGTCTGTTACGATAATGTCCTTCTGCCCCTGTCTCTTATACACATCTAACAGGGGGGGGGGGGGGGGGGGGGGGGGGGGGGGGGGGGGGGGGGGGGGGGGGGGGGGGGGGGGGGGGGGGGGGGGGGGGGGGGGGGGGGGGGGGGGGGGGGGGGG
>NZ_JAELTV010000161.1 GCF_016429005.1 Pedobacter sp. ASV19 | reverse complement strand
CCCCCCCCCCCCCCCCCCCCCCCCCCCCCCCCCCCCCCCCCCCCCCCCCTTTTAGATGTGTATAAGAGACAGGTTCATAATTTTAGTTCTTTGATAAAATAATAGGTTGTTTTTCAGTTCTTTAAATTATTACTAAAACTTAAAGAAACCAAAACTTTTGCGAAATTATTATTTATTCGGCTGAGGCGTAGTTCTCAAATACGGTTTAATAATTTTATGTCCTTTAGGGAATTTTGCAGGAATATCTTCCGTTTTAATGCTGTTGGCCACAACAACATCATCGCCATCCTGCCAGTCAGCAGGCGTTGCTACAGTATACTGGGCAGTAAGCTGTAATGAATCAATCACCCTCAGTACTTCATTGAAATTCCTTCCCGTAGAAGCCGGATAGGTTATGATCAATTTCACTTTTTTATCTGGAGAAATGATAAACAGGGAACGTACCGTTAAAGTCTCCGATGCATTCGGATGGATCATATCATACAGATCAGCAATTTTCTTGTCCTCATCAGCAATAATAGGAAACTCTACATTCGTATTTTGGGTCTCATTGATATCGCTGATCCAACCCTTATGCGATTCTGCAGAATCCACACTTAGTGCCAAAACTTTTACGTTTCTTTTTTCAAATTCACCTTTTAAAGCCGCTGTACGTCCAAGTTCTGTAGTACATACTGGTGTATAATCTGCCGGGTGTGAAAATAAAACACCCCAGCTATCGCCCAGATAGTTATAGAAATCAATATCTCCGATAGAGGTTTTTGCCTGAAAGTTGGGAGCGGTATCCCCTAGTCTTAAACTCATAATGTTGTGGTTTTTAGATTCAAATATAATATTCTACAAATTTAGTATACTATTTAAAATAATTCTCCTGTTTTTGTAATAAATTCAATTTCCGGAACAGCACTTCCTAAATGCTTATTAAATTCTTTAATGGTATAGTTTGCCAAAACCGGTGTATCCCTTTCATCATGCTGATGAAGAAAAAAGTAAACCTTCTCCAACCCCCTGTCCAGCCAGGATTTGATCCGGACTACCCATTCATCAATCCTCTTAAAATCAGAATCCCCATGCCCCTGAACATTTCCTACGAAACGGATAAAAATTTCAGGAATGGTCAATTCCATGTGCAAACAATCTCTTCTGCCACTGGCATCGGTAATTATAGCCCCTTTATTTAGATCAGCCAGCATTTTAAACAAATCCTTTCTAATCACCGGATCAGCAAACCAATCCGGATGGCGCAATTCCACAAAGACTTTGAAATCTTCGGGAAGAGATTTTAAATAACTTTCCAGCACCTCCATATTATTGGGGCCAAAGTTATCTCCCATCTGTAAAAAGCAAGGCCCCAGCAGTTCACCAAATTCACTAATCCCGGATATATACTGATCTGTCGCTTCCTCTGCATTTTTCAATCTTTTCAAATGACTGATGATCTGCGGAAATTTTGGACAGAAGACAAAGCCATTTCCGGCATTTCCGGCAGCTTTCTCTTTCCATTTCATCACCTGATCGTGTTTAGGCATACTATAAAATATCGCATTCATTTCTATAGAATTGAAATGCTTTGCATATTCGTCCAGAAAATTCGCCTCCTTTGTTTTAGGCGGATAGATCATCCCCACCCATTCCTTTCGGCCCCATTTTGCACAGCCAATATAAAAACGCGGATCCGCATTTTTTTTCCCTTTTAAAGTCAAAGCCGTCTGAGCGCCGTCAGGCGGCAGCGTAAAATCTACCTGTTTAACCAGTTCGTCTGCTACTTTACCAAATTCCATAGGATAAATTTATAAAAACAAAACCCCCGAAACGAACAATAAGTTTCGGGGGTTTAAAAAATTTATATTTTCGGGAGGTTAGTTATAGACTTTGATCATAAACACGTAATCCTGAATCTTCTCTACCTGTTTCAATCTGCTCAGACCCTGCAAAGGACTTTTCTTAGTCACACTTCTTCTACCCAAAGAATCCGAAGGAATAGCACTCAGGGCCTCAAGAATATATTTAGATTTAATCGCAAAGGCCGCACCATCTACCTGGTTCTCCTTCGCACTGATCACCCCAACCACATTTCCATTATTATCCAGCAATGGCCCACCACTATTCCCGGGATTAACCGGAATAGACACCTGATAAGCAGTGGTATCGCCGGCATGCCCGGTTCTGGAGCTCACATAACCCTGACCTAAAACCGCATCATCCTTAGGAAAACCCAGTGTATATACATTCTCACCCATACCAACCGCACTGCGTTTTAATTTATAAGGCAAAGCCGAAAGCGGAGAAAAATCTTTATCTACAATCTGTAAGATCGCCAGATCATACTGAGGATCTGTATAATAAACTTTAGCTTTATAAGCCTCTCCTTTACTATTTTGTACATATACAGAATCAGCACCGTTGATCACATGCAAATTCGTACATAAAAACCCATTTGAGGTAATCGCAAAACCAGTACCGCCAAATTTAGCGGGTCTTACAGGAGCAGCTTCCGTTTTGACATTACTATTGATGTTGCGTATCAATTTATTCTGAGAACTTTTAATCCGGTCTAATTCTCTTCGCATCATCTCATAGCTGCCATTCTGTTTCGTATTGTGTTGAATGGCAAAAACAGAAACCATAGCCAGTAAAATAAAAGAAGCTGCAACAGCCAGCGCAGACTTATTATTACGCCATAATTTAACAATAGGGGAAGAATGAGGCTTAAGTTCAGTTTTCAGTGCTTCCACATCCATTGTGGCATGGGCAGCATCCATTTTATCCTTTAGGGAAAGGACATGGCCATAGTCCTTCAAAGAATCCAGAAAAACCTTATGCGCAACCAGTTTATGGTCCACAGAAGGATCTTTTATCCGTAATTCTTCGAAAGCTTTCGCTTCTTCCACAGATAGGTTACCATTCAGGTAATCTTCAATAATTGCCTCTAACTCTATTTCGTTCCTCATTGTATTATTAAGATTGAAAAAACAACTTCTTTAACCTTTGCAGACATTTATATTTCTGTGTCTTTGCATTATCTGTATTGGTATAACCAAATTTTTCAGAGATCTCCTGCATAGACAAGTTATGAATATAAAAGTCCTGAATAATCGTTTTGCACGGTTCCCCTAAATGGAGCAAGGCCTCCTGCATTTTTTCAAATTGCCGGTCCTTTTCCTCATGCTTCTCCAAATCTGTTTCTACCGCCTCTATATCTTCAAAGTCTGTTACATTTACCGCCTTCTTACTTTCTTTTGAAAGTTTTTTGAGCCAAATGCGTCTGCAAAGTGAGTATATATAGGTTTTAAGTTTACTGCTTAATTCAAAATCCCCACTCTTTATTTTATTATATAATATGATAATTGATTCCTGATACACATCTTTTGCATCGTCTTCATCACCGTTATTATTCAGAATAAACTGCAGTATCATCGGAAAATATCCTGTATACAGTTTATTAAGCGCATCATCTGAGTTATTAAGTATCCCTAAAACTACCTCTCTATCTGTTGGAACTGAACTGCTTAACTTCTTACTCACCAATTAATACTTTTTTATGTGAATGGTAACCCAATTATAAATAAAAATTTTACTTTTGTGCCACTTTTATCTTAATACCCATTACAGATAAACAGTGACCCAAGAAACGCAGAAAAATATTTTTTATTTTTTTTTATTTTCAAGGGTTACCTTTTAAAGTTACCGGTATTAAGATGTAAAATTAATTAATTATTTAAAACGGAAATTAGAATGAAAAACTTATTTAAATTTGGCTTTTTAGCTTTAGCATTATCTTTATCAGTAGCAGCTTGTAACTCAGAAAACAAAGCTAAAGGATCTGACACTACTACAACTGATTCTTCAACTATCGTTACTGATACTACTAAAGTTGATACTACTGTTAAAGCTGCTACTGATACAGCTAAAAAAGATACTACAGTTAAAACTACTACTACTAAAACTGAAGTTAAACACTAGTCAAACTTTAATTTTTAAGGAAAAGGCTTTGGGAATCACCCAAAGCCTTTTTTTATGCCCCAAAGCCTTAATAATCCCTAATTTATGTTACCTTTGCGGCTGTAAAAACTTCTCAATTACATGAATTTATCTCCACTTCAAGCTATATCTCCAGTTGACGGACGTTATAGAAACACCACTAAAGACCTGGCAAACTATTTTTCAGAATATGGCCTCATTAAATACAGGGTTTTTGTTGAAATAGAATATTTCATCGCACTTTGCGAAACCAATTTGCATGGTTTAACCGCTTTTAACAAAAACAACTATGCAAAACTACGTGCCATTTATGAAAACTTCGGAGAGCTTGATGCCACAGAGATTAAAAACACGGAGAAAATCACCAATCACGACGTAAAAGCAGTAGAATACTTTATCAAAAGTAAATTCGATCAGCTTGGATTGCAGGATTTCAAAGAATTTATCCATTTCGGATTAACTTCACAAGACATCAACAATACAGCTATCCCCTATACTTTTAAGCTGGCCTTAAATGAGGTGTATTACCCAAACATCGCAGAATTGATCAGCAAATTAAAAGCGCTGGCCACAGAATGGGCAGATGTTCCATTACTGGCACACACCCATGGACAGCCAGCTTCTCCAACTAAATTGGGCAAGGAGTTTCTGGTTTTCGCAGAAAGACTGGACATCCAGCTAAACAACCTCAAAAATATTCCCAACAGTGCCAAGTTTGGAGGTGCTACCGGAAATTTCAATGCACACCATATCGCTTACCCCTCTATCAACTGGGTAGATTTTTCCAATCAATTCGTTAATGAGACCCTTGGAATGACCCGTGCACAACACACCACACAAATTGAGCACTATGATCAGTTTGCTGCACAATGCGACGCCTTAAAACGAATCAATAATATCATTATAGACCTTGACAGAGACATTTGGGCCTATATTTCCAAAAACTATTTCAAGCAGAAGATCAAAGAAGGAGAAGTTGGTTCTTCGGCAATGCCACATAAAGTAAACCCTATTGATTTCGAAAATGCAGAAGGCAATGCAGGAATTGCGAATGCACTGTTCGAATTCTTTGCCGCTAAACTTCCAATTTCCCGTTTGCAAAGAGATTTAACAGACTCCACCGTATTAAGAAACGTTGGCGTTCCTGTGGCTCATACACTGATTGCCATCTCTTCCACTTTGAAAGGCTTAAACAAAATCCTGTTAAACAACGAAGCCATAGCTGCAGATCTGGACAACAACTGGGCCGTGGTAGCTGAAGCCATCCAGACCATTTTACGCCGTGAAGCCTATCCAAATCCTTATGAGGCATTAAAAGACCTTACCCGGACCAATCAAAAGATCACTGCACAAACTATGGCTGTATTTATTGATGGATTGAATATCAGTACTGAATTGAAGGAAGAATTAAAACAGATCACGCCATTTAATTATACAGGCGTATTTTAATCAGCAGCTTTAATTAGAATCTGTTTAAATTAATGACCTAAAACAGACATCATAAACTGAAATTGCATCACTAATTAATTATTTTTGTAGAAAAAAAAGACAATGACTATCAACGTATATACAGAGCAAACTCCAAATCCTGCTACAATGAAATTCATGGTCAATAAATTATTGATCAATGGCAGTGAAGATTTCGCAACAAAAGAGAGTGCTGAACATTCCCCATTTGCAAAAGAATTGTTCAAGTTCAATTTCGTTAATGGTGTATTTTTCGCCAGCAACTTTGTAACCATCACTAAAGCTGAAGATGCAGACTGGGCTGATATTGAACCCATCCTTAAAGAATTTGTAAAGGGCGCTGTAGAATCGGAATATAAAATTAAAGAAGAAACGACAGAAGCAGTTAATTTTGAAGGTACTGACCTGGAAATTAAGATCCAGCAAATCCTGCACGATTATGTACGCCCTGCTGTAGAACAAGATGGTGGTGCCATCACGTATAAATCCTTTGATGAAGGTGTTGTTACAGTAGAACTGAGAGGTTCATGCAGCGGATGTCCTTCCTCTACCATCACTTTAAAATCAGGTATCCAGAACCTGTTGCAAAGAATGGTACCAGAAGTGAAAGAAGTCGTTTCAGAAGCACTATAATCCATAGAATAAAACAAAAAATGGCCGGTTCTCTTAGAGAAACCGGCTTTTTTTATATCGTTTTATATCCTTAAGCGTTAAAATGATTCCGCATCGCTCCTAAAAGTTCCGCATCGATCAGGCTATTGGTTGCCAGAATTTCTCTCTTTTCTATGAACTCGTCGCCACCGCCAAAATTCATTATACGGCCACCAGCCTGTTGCACCAGATAGGCACCTCCGGCTACATCATAAGCATTCAGATTGTATTCAAAAAAAGCATCAAATCTTCCACAGGCCACATAAGCCAGGTCAACCGCTGCAGAACCAATCCTTCTTAAACCATGACATTTCTGCATCATATCAGAAAGCAAGGCCATGTATTGAGGCTGCTTATCAAACTGATAATAAGGAAAGCCCGTTGCCAACAAACATTCAGACAACGAAGGTCTGGAAGAAACCCGGATCACTTTATTATTCAAATAAGCGTCACCACCTTTATAGCTGTAAAACATTTCCCCCCGGTTGATCTCATAAACCACCCCTATTACAGGCTGATCTTCCTCATACAAAGCAATGCTGATCGAATAAGCAGGAATACCATGGATAAAGTTCGTTGTCCCATCCAAAGGATCAATAATCCAGTTGAACACCTCTCCTTTACTGTTTACCGTTTCCTCTTCTGTTGTAAAACCAGCTCCTGGCAAGAGTTTAGACAAATTGTACACCAGCTGCTGTTCAGCAGTCTTGTCTACATAAGAAACCATATCATTCAATCCTTTAAACTCAACGCTCCTGGCATCAAAGTTCATAGATTCTTTTCGTATAAAATTACCAGTCAAACGCGCAATCGCGATCACCTTGGTACATAACAATTCGTAATTCAATCGCTTTCTATTTAAAGGGCTGCGTCTTTTTCTTTATTTTTAACAGAAAAGATCACCAGCGCCAAACCACCAATAAACAACAGTGACGAAATCAGTTCCGCCTGCGTAAAAGAAATTCCGGCCACATGATACCTCGAATTTACCCGGATCAACTCTACAAAGAAACGTTCTACCCCGTTCATCATTAAGTAAATACCAAACATCATTCCCGGAAACTTAATCCGGTCCCGAAGCTTCCAAAGGATC
The DNA here is from genome assembly GCF_016429005.1 of Pedobacter sp. ASV19. Classification (GTDB taxonomy): domain Bacteria; phylum Bacteroidota; class Bacteroidia; order Sphingobacteriales; family Sphingobacteriaceae; genus Pedobacter. Next base: position 3,729 of record NZ_JAELTV010000161.1, on the reverse strand, counting down.
AGGAACAAAATGAAACAAACAATCACCTCATAAATAGGCGTAGGATATACCGGCAAAGGCAATACATTACAGAATTTCCCTGTACACCCTGGTATAGGAACACCTTCCATAGCCACATTATTTGGATAAGTATAAGCCCAAAGCCAGTCCGGAAGCCAGCTAAAAGGCTTTGGATGTGTATTTACAACTCCCCAATCCCCATCACCAGACATATGACAACCAATCCGGCCAACGCTATAGGCCAGCATCATACCAGGTCCACCAACGTCCAGCATATGCAAAGGCTTAATGCCATTCTTGTTGGCAATATAAATAACCGCAGCACCACCGCAGATCAATCCACCATAAAAAGTCAAACCGCTAAAAGACAACAAACCACCAATAGGATCCTGGATAAAAGTATCCCAGTGCTCCAGGTTATCAAAAATCTTGGCACCTAAAAAACCCCATATGGCAGCCCATACAATCATATGCCCCATCAACTGGTAAGGATGCTCTGTTACCTGTATCGTTTTTGGCTGAGGCAATTTATGTTTACCTTTTTCCTGGTGATCCCAATAAGCAAACAGACCGGCAAAAAACAAACCACCCAGGATATTTCCCTTTGTAGACAGCAGCACCGTTTGGGCATCACTTACAAAAAGACGGTAGTTTAATAAGGCGTACACCAGTTTATAACCGATCAGGAAACCAAATATTCCGTTATAGATCAGCTCCTGTGTTGTAGCAGGTTTACCAATCACTACATTTTTAATTCTTGCATGTAAGATTCCCAGAGCCTCTTTTCGCTGCAATTCCTTTGTAAAAGCCCAATATCCGGCAACAAAAGCCAGGGCAACAAAAACACCAAAAGTATTAAAAGGCAAAGGAACCTGAATACCAAAAAGGTATTCTATAAAATGCGATACAGTAGGAAACATACGTATAAAAAAAGTTTTATGCGAATATAGGATTAATGCGCTAAAACTTGTTCGGTTTCTGTAACTTCTACCTCACCCTCGGCTGTTATAGCCACCAGGTTAACAGATTTGATTTCATTGACCATTACCGGATCATACTTAGCCCTTACCTTTACGTAGTTTTTGGTAAATCCATGCATAAAACCGCTTTTCTGATCATCTTCAAAAAGCACTTCACCTACAGATCCAAGCTGTGATTCATAAAAAGCCCTTCTTTTCTTTTCCGACAGGATATGCAACATCTTGTTACGGTCTGCACGCGTACTTCCCGCAACACGGCCTTTCATTTCTGCAGCCGCTGTCTGTTCCCGCTCAGAATAAGTAAACACATGCAGATAAGAAATATCCAGTTCATTCAAAAACTGGTAAGTATCTAAAAAGTCCTCATGAGTTTCCCCAGGAAAACCAACAATCACATCCACGCCGATACAGCAGTTCGGAATCAGCGCTTTAATGGTAGCCACCCGTTCCGTATACAATTCCCGCTGATAACGCCTGCGCATCAAACCCAATATTTTATTGGAACCCGATTGTAAAGGAATATGAAAATGCGGAACAAAACGCTTTGAACCCGCTACAAAACGAATGATCTCGTCACTTAAAAGGTTAGGCTCAATAGAAGAAATCCGGATCCTTTCTATACCTTCTACTTCATCCAGGGCTTTCACCAGGTCAAAGAATTTATCTTCCCGCTGTCCGTTCCTGATGCCAAAATCGCCCAGGTTAACACCAGTAAGTACAATCTCTTTCACACCACTTGCCGCAATCTGCTGCGCCCGGTTTACCACATTTTCAATGGTGTCACTCCTGCTGCCTCCTCTGGCCAAAGGAATTGTACAATACGTACAAGGATAATCACAACCGTCCTGAACCTTCAAAAAGGTACGGGTCCGGTCGCCAATAGAATAAGCCGCAATAAAATTATGATTAACTTTTTCTATGTTTTGCTGATGAACAACCGCTTTAGGTGATTTGGTCAGATCAGAAATAAATTCTACAATCCTGAATTTCTCTGCCGCACCCAATACCATATCCACCCCCTCAATCTCCGCAATCTCCGTTGGCTTCAACTGTGCATAACAGCCTACTATAGTTATATATGCATTTGGAGAATACTTTAGCGCTTCCTTCACCACCTTCCGGCACTTCTTATCTGCATGATCGGTTACCGAACAGGTATTGATCACATAAACATCTGCGCCCGCAGTAAAATCTACGACAGCATATCCGGCATCGGTAAATAAACGCCCGATCGTTGAAGTTTCAGAAAAATTCAACTTGCAGCCTAAAGTATAAAATGCAACTTTCTTCATTAGTTATTGTTATTGGCCTTTAAAAGACCAGGCTTTCAAAGCCTGCAAAGATACGGGTTTCGAATGACTTATACAGGCCCAAAACTTTGGAGGATTGTAAACTTTATATAAAAATCAATCATTCCAGCGATAACTGTCCTGCTCCAGGCCAGCCAGATCCACCACACGGCTCACCACTGTCTGCGCAACCTCTTCTATAGTCTGAGGTATACTATAATAAGAAGGATTGGCCGGACAAATAATCCCACCTGCTTCAGTAACCGTTTTCATATTATTAATATGGATCAGACTGAAAGGCGTATCCCGTACCACAGCGATGAGTTTTCTCCGTTCCTTTAAAACAACATCTGCCGCACGGGTAATCAAATCGTTTGAGATTCCCTGCGCGATCCGTCCCAAAGTACCCATAGAACATGGAACAATGATCATTGTATCATATTTTGCAGATCCGGAAGCAAAAGGTGCATTAAAATCCATTTTGGAATAGAACTCAAAAGGATAATGGTCATAATCTTCATTTCCAAGTTCAAAACGCCAAACCTCTTTTGCATTGTCAGACATCACTACGCCTACCTTCTCTACCTGATCGGATAAAAGTTTAAGATTTTCTAATAAAAGCCTGGCATATATGGACCCACTGGCTCCTGTAATTGCAACAATGATTTTTTTCTTTTTCATGGACCCGATAAAGATACGAGCTTAAAAACAAAAAAGGGTCGAATAAATTAATATTCGATCTTGCCCTTCTGATACGTCTTTAATCATATTTAAAGCGGGTTTCTATATTCGATTTTTATTGAAATTGTGTCACTGATGTGTATCTAATTTTGCTTTTAATGCTTCTATTTCCTGGATCAATTTATCGGTGATTTTTATGTTTCCTTCCAGCCTGGCAGCAAGTAATTTATTTTGAAGTTTTAATTCTATGATGTCTGTAAGGAGATTCTTTTTAGGAAGTTCTTTCACCTTCATATTTGGTCCATCGCCATAGAACCAGTCAAAGCTCATTCTGAACTTTTTATTCAGGATCTTAACTACAGCTGCCGGTATTCTAATTTTACCCTTTATGTATTTATTAACTGTGGACTGTGGTTTTTCAATTATCGGAGCAATAGAGTATTGATCATGCCCCTCTTCTTCCATAAGTAATAAGAAGCGCTGCCCTTCTTCTTCTGCAGTAGTCATCATATTCTTTAGCGCTAAATTGTGGATCGAATGATTCACCTCGTAAATCTTTTAATTTATAGCCAGTATCGTTACCATGTCTCTTATACACATCTGACGCTGCCGACGAACGTTAGCCGGTGTATATATCGGGGGTGGCGGGAGAAGTAAAAAAGGGGGGGGGGGGGGGGGGGGGGGGGGGGGGGGGGGGGGGGGGGGGGGGGGGGGGGGGGGGGGGGGGGGGGGGGGGGGGGGGGGGGGGGGGGGGGGGGGGGGGGGGGGGGGGGGGGGGG
>NZ_JAELTV010001481.1 GCF_016429005.1 Pedobacter sp. ASV19 | reverse complement strand
CTGCAGCAACAGGTGGTACAGCTTTAGCTACAGGATCTACTTTTACGACTCCGGCTTTAGCCGCAAATACAACTTATTATATTGAAGTAAGCAAAGGCACCTGTGCCAATGCACAACGCGTACCGGTAAGCGTAACGGTTAACCCGGCCATCGTTTTTGCTACAACAACCTTAAGCAATGCGACTGTTGCTTCTACCTATTCAAAACAGATCAATCCAGCTACTGGAG
>NZ_JAELTV010001480.1 GCF_016429005.1 Pedobacter sp. ASV19 | reverse complement strand
CTACTGCTCCGGCAGGTACAGGAGCTACAGGTGATACTTACATCAACACGACTACAGGTGAAACCTATGTTTATAATGGCACGGCCTGGGTTTCAAATGGCAACATCAAAGGACCGAAAGGAGATGCAGGTGCAACGGGTACAAATGGTACGAACGGCACGAACGGTACCAATGGAGTTGATGGAAAATCTGTAACCAGTGGTTCTACTGCTCCAACGGGTACAGGATCTAC
>NZ_JAELTV010001479.1 GCF_016429005.1 Pedobacter sp. ASV19 | reverse complement strand
CCGTAACCAGTGGTACTACTGCTCCAACAGGTACAGGCTCTACTGGTGATACTTATATTAATACAACTACGGGTGAAACCTATGTTTACAATGGTACGACCTGGGTTTCAAATGGCAATATCAAAGGACCTAAAGGAGATGCAGGTGCAACTGGTGCTACTGGTCCGCAAGGAGCAGTTGGTCCACAAGGAGTTCAAGGTGTTGCGGGGACAAACGGTACCAATGGAACAAACGGAACAAATGGAG
>NZ_JAELTV010001478.1 GCF_016429005.1 Pedobacter sp. ASV19 | reverse complement strand
CCCCCCCCCCCCCCCCCCCCCCCCCCCCCCCCCCCCCCCCCCCCCCCCCCCCCCCCCCCCCCCCCCCCCCCCCCCCCCCCCCCCCCCCCCCCCCCCCCCTTTTTAATGATCCGGCGCCCACCGAGATCTACACCGGCTAACGTTCGTCGGCAGCGTCAGATGTGTATAAGAGACAGGTGTAGTTGGAGCCCTCGCTTACACTTATACAGACAGTTTCTGGTTTTCAGCAGTGGAATCGGAGGTATATGCC
>NZ_JAELTV010001477.1 GCF_016429005.1 Pedobacter sp. ASV19 | reverse complement strand
ATTCAGCATACATGTGTTTCAGTCTACGATTTTCTTCTTCTAACTCTTTGAGACGGCGAAGTTCCTGGCTGTCCATACCAGCGTACTTTTTCTTCCAGTTATAAAAGGTGGCCTGGTGTACACCCAATCCACGGCAGATATCTGCAACCGTTTTTCCTGCTTCGTGTTCTTTGATCGCAGCTACAATCTGAGCTTCACTAATTTTTGACTTTTTCATCTTACTGTGTTTTAAAGTTACGAATTTTCGCCTTTTAC
>NZ_JAELTV010001476.1 GCF_016429005.1 Pedobacter sp. ASV19 | reverse complement strand
TTTTCTGCAAGTTCCTGGAGTTTGAGAATAGTTGAATTATCGTCTTTGATCTTTTTGTAGTAATACATGGACTTAGGCAAGCAAATCACCTTGCAAGCCCTGCTAATACTTGTATGATGATGCGACATCACATAAGCAGCCATATCCTTTCGCTGGCAGGGCTTTACCACTTTTTTGACAATACGTCTTTCAAGATCTTATTATCCAGAGCTAATTCAGCATACATGTGTTTCAGTCTACGATTTTCTTCTTCTA
>NZ_JAELTV010000160.1 GCF_016429005.1 Pedobacter sp. ASV19 | reverse complement strand
CCCCCCCCCCCCCCCCCCCCCCCCCCCCCCCCCCCCCCCCCCCCCCCCCCCCCACCCCCCTTTAGATGTGTATAAGAGACAGGAACTTAACAGATTAAGAATTAAAATATGTTATCGAAAATTATTGAGTTTTCCGTTAGGAATAAACTCATCATAGGCCTTTTTATTCTGGCCCTGGTTGGATATGGAACCTACCAGACCACTCAGTTACCGATTGATGCTGTACCCGACATTACGGATAACCAGGTACAAGTGATTACCGTTGCCCCTGCATTGGGGGCTACTGATATAGAAAGATTAGTTACTTTTCCTATAGAACAGGCCAATAGCAATATTTCTGGGATTAAACAGATCAGGAGTTTTTCCCGTTTTGGGCTTTCTTTGGTTACCATTGTATTTGAGGATGATGTGGATGTGTATTGGGCCCGGCAACAGGTCGCGGAGCGAATGCAGCAGATTCAGGGACAAATTCCTCAGGGGATCGGCACACCTACACTGGGCCCGATATCTACCGGCCTTGGGGAGATCTATCAGTATGTAGTTAGGCCCAAAAAGGGTTATGAACAAAAATATGATGCCACCCAGTTGCGGACCATTCAGGACTGGATTGTTAGACGGCAGCTTCTGGGTGTAAAAGGGGTTGCGGAAGTGAGCAGTTTTGGCGGCAAATTAAAGCAATATGAAATTGCTATTAAACCGGCTAAACTGAATGCGTATCACGTGACCATTAATGATGTGTTCTCTGCATTGGAAAACAACAATCAAAATACTGGTGGAGCCTATATTGAAAAGGGGCCTGCGGTATTGTACATACGGAGTGAAGGTTTGATCGGTAATATTGAGGATATTGGAAATATTGCTTTGAAAAGCAACAGTTCGGGGACGCCGCTGTTCATCAGAGATATTGCCGATGTTAAGATAGGAAATGCCATTCGCTATGGTGCAATGACCTATAACGACCAGGGGGAAGTGTCTGGTGCTGTAGTGATGATGCTCAAGGGGGCCAACAGCAGCCAGGTGGTTAAAAATGTAAAAGAAAGAGTTGCTCAGATTCAGAAAACCTTGCCTGAGGGGGTGGAAATAGAGGCTTTCCTGGACAGGACCAAAATGGTAAACCATGCCATCAGTACGGTAGAAAAGAACCTCATGGAGGGTGCATTGATCGTGGTTTTTGTGTTGGTTGTTTTCCTGGGCAATTTCAGGGCGGGGCTTATTGTTGCTTCTGTTATTCCTTTGTCTATGCTTTTTGCCATTTGTATGATGAACCTATTTGGTGTTAGCGGAAATCTGATGAGTATGGGGGCACTTGATTTTGGGTTGATTGTAGACGGGGCGGTGATTATTGTAGAAACGGTTATGCACCATTTGGCCCATAACAGGAACTTTAGACAGCTGAGCCGTCTGACGACTCAGCAAATGGATGAGGAGGTTTCCTCGTCGGCTGGAAAAATGATGAACAGCGCTGTTTTTGGACAGATCATTATCCTGATTGTTTATCTGCCCATTTTTACTTTGCAGGGTATTGAGGGCAAGATGTTCCGGCCTATGGCCCAAACGGTTGTTTTTGCTTTGCTTGGGGCTTTTATTCTGTCTCTTACTTATATTCCTATGATCAGCTCTTTGTGCCTGAGCAAGAAAATCAAGAAGCATAAAAATCTTTCTGACCGGATTATGGAGAGGATTGACCGGGTTTATCAGAAAAGCCTGCACAAGATTTTACGGTTCCCAAAAATGGTTATTGGTGCCATCACACTGTTGTTCATTCTGTCTGTTTTTATTTTAAGCCGTTTAGGAGGAGAGTTTATTCCGGGCTTTGAGGAAGGTGATTTTGCTGTGGATACCAGGGTGCTTACGGGAAGTAATCTGAATACGACGATAGAATATACTCAGAAAGCTGCCCGTATTCTTAAATCGGAATTTCCTGAAGTAGAAAAAGTAGTGACCAAAATAGGGAGCGGGGAGGTACCAACAGATCCGATGCCGATGGAAGCCAGTGATATGATGGTTATCCTGAAAGATAAGCAGGAATGGACATCAGCAAAGTCTTTTGACGAGTTGTCGGAAAAGATGGGTAAAGCATTGCAAGCTGTTCCGGGTATTACAACCAGTTTTCAATATCCTGTGCAAATGCGCTTTAATGAACTTATGACTGGGGCAAGACAGGATGTTGTTTGTAAAATCTTTGGAGAAAACCTGGATTCTCTGGCCAGTACGGCTGCCGAACTGGCGAAGATTGTGAATACTGTAGAGGGAACTCAAAACCTTTATGTAGAAACAGTAACTGGGATACCTCAGGTCATTATTTCGTATAAGAGGCCGGTTATTGCTCAGTATAATTTAAGTATTGCTGACATTAATAAAGTAGTGAATACTGCATTTGCGGGGCAAAGTACCGGATTGATTTTTGAAGAGGAAAAGCGTTTTGACGTAGTGGTTAGGCTGGATACCAGTGCAAAAAAGAATATTGAAGATATTAAGGGCTTGTTGGTTCCTGCTCCCAATGGCATGCAGATTCCTCTGGAGCAATTGGCCAATGTGGAGATTAAAGAGGGACCAAACCAGATCCAGCGTGAGGATGCCAAAAGAAGGATCATTGTTGGTTTTAATGTTCGGGGGAGGGATGTTCAAAGTGTAGTGAACGACCTTCAGCAAAAGGTAAACGGACAGCTTAAACTGCCAACTGGATATTTTCTGACTTATGGTGGAAGCTTTGAAAATTTGAACCAGGCAAAAAACAGATTAATGATTGTGGTTCCGATTTCTCTTATTCTGATTTTCTTGCTTTTGTATTTTGCCTTTAGTTCTATAAGACAGAGCTTGCTTATTTATACTGCAATTCCACTATCGGCTATTGGAGGGATTCTCTTTTTGTTTCTGAGAGGTATGCCTTTCAGCATCAGTGCAGGAATTGGTTTTATTGCCTTGTTTGGGATTGCGGTACTGAATGGGATTGTATTGATTGCGGAGTTTAACCGCCTAAAAAAATCTGGAATGACAAATTTGCATAAAATTGTATTGACTGGGGCAACGCTAAGGCTTCGCCCCGTATTGATGACTGCTGTGGTGGCCTCTTTTGGTTTTATACCCATGGCGCTGAGTAATGGTTCTGGTGCAGAGGTACAAAGGCCTTTGGCTACAGTGGTGATAGGTGGCTTGTTGATTGCTACATTCCTAACGCTTTTCCTTTTGCCGGTTTTATATGTACTGGTGGAGGCAAGGGTTGATAAGAATAGGAAACCTAAAGGCTTAATTCCTGTTTTGATGCTTTGCTGTATGGGCTGGGGTTCTTCTTATGCGCAGAGCCCGGTTTCGATTGAACAGGCCACAGAACTGGCCATTAAGAATAATCTCACGATCAACAATGAGCGGCTGAAATCAGAATATGCTAAAACGATGATTAAAACTGCAGCTGCTCTTCCTCAAACAGTGCTCTCCTCAGACCTTGGAGGAATTAACGGGCCTTATTTTGACACCAGGTTCGGGTTGTCGCAATCCATGAATTTTCCAACGGTTTACAGCCGGGAAAAGAGCTTGTACAATGAACAGTGGAAGGCGGCTGTATGGAGTGTTTCTGTGAAAGAAGCTGAAATCAGAAGGTCGGTTGAAGCGCTGTTTTATACTTATTTATATGTAAAGGAAAAACAGCAGCTTTTAAAAACCAGCGATTCTGTTTTTCTGGCTTTATTGCAGCGGGCGAAACTCCGCCTGGAAAAAGGGGAGAGTAATGTGGTAGAAAAGAGTGCCTTTGAGATGCAAAGGGGTGCTGTTGTTTTGCAGCTTAAGCAGGTGGAGGAAAGCTTAACAGAATTGGAGTTGCAATTGCAGTTGTTGTTGAATACCAATTTGAGGTATGTCCCAACGGGGGATATTTTAGATTTGAAAAGCAATTTTATTCCCAAAGCCGGAGCATTTGAAAACCATCCTTATTTGCAATTGCTTTCGCAACAAAAAGAAGTTGCCCGGTCGCAAACGAGGCTGGAAAAAGCGAAATTATTACCAGAGCTGAGTTTGGGCTATGCGAATGGTAGTTTTAGAGGAGTGGGGCCGGATGATAAAATGTATACTGCCAATGATCGTTTCCATTCTCTACAGGTGGGTGTTGGGATACCCATTTTTGCAGGTTCGAACCGCGCAAAGGTTAAGGCTAGTAAGCAGTATGAAACAATCGCCGAAAACACATATCGTCTGGAAGCCGAAGCTTTGAAGAACCAGCAGGAGGTGCTGATACAGCAATTGCATAAAAACGAGGAAATGCTGGCTTATTACAAGCTGTCTGTACTGCCGAGTGCGGTAACGATTACCGAAACTGCAGGGAAACAATTTACTGGTGGAGAGATCAATTACCTGGAATATGTTCAGTTGCTCCATCAGGGCATCTCGGCAAAGAGTAATTATCTCGAAGCCATCAAAACTTTAAATGACAATATTATTCAACTTCATTACCTGGAATCAAAATAGCCGATCATGACGACTAAAATTTTTAATTATGTTCTTATTGTGGGTGCATTATTGCTCAGCGCCTGCAGCGAAAAGAAGGCAAAGGAAGCGACAAAGGAAGAGCCTAAACAAGGAAATACAGTTAGCCTTACTGCAGATCAGCTTAAAAATACCCCTGTTACGCTGGCTGTTCTGGAAGAAAAGCCCATTTCATCGGTGGTAAAGGTGAACGGAAAAATAGATGTTCCACCGCAAAACCTGGTTTCTGTTTCAGCACCTCTTGGAGGCTTTTTGAAATCAACCAGGTTACTGCCTGGGATGTTTATCAAAAAAGGGGAGGTTATTGCGACTTTGGAAGACCAGCAATATGTGCAGTTACAACAAGATTACCTGTTGGCCAAATCAAAATTACATTTCTCAGAATTGGAATTTGCCAGGCAAAAGGATCTTAACCAAAGCAAGGCCAGCAGTGATAAGGTGACCCAGCAAGCGCAGTCGGAACGGGATTACCAACGTATTCTGGTCAATTCCTTGGCGGAAAAGCTGAGGTTGATCAACATTAATCCTCAGGGGCTGAGTGCGGATAAGATATCGAAGAGCATTTTTCTTTATGCCTCTATCAATGGTTTTGTATCTAAGGTAAATGTGAATCCTGGTAAGTATATCAATCCGGCTGATGTATTATTTGAACTGGTTGATCCGTCAGATATCCATTTAAACCTGAAGGTGTACCAGAATGATGTGGCAAAATTGGCTATCGGGCAGAAACTGGTTGCTTATAACAATGTCCATCCGGAGAAGAAATATAATGCTCAGATTATTCTGATTAGTAAGGATATTTCAGCTGAGGGTATTACTGAGGTTCATTGTCATTTCAAAACGGAAGATAAGACTTTGCTTCCGGGCATGTATATGAATGCAGAAATAGAGGTTAATGGGGTAATGAGCCCTGTGTTACCTGCGGAGGCTGTTGTACATTTTGAAGGTAAAGATTATGTGTTTGTTGCTGGCTTGAGCCAGCACTTTACAATGGAGCCAGTGCAAACAGGAGCTGGGGAGAAGGGTTATATAACGGTGATTAATGCAAAGAATTTTGAGGGTAAGCAAATTGTGGTTAAAGGTGCTTATGCTCTGTTAATGAAATTAAAGAATACAGAAGAATAAGCTGTTTTTATAATAAAGCCCTTCTTTTATGGAGAAGGGCTTTACAATTAGCCTCCGTTAATCATATCGGATATGATGCCTTTGCTTTGCTTTCTTTCGGCAAGGAGCACACCGATGATATGCACCGCAATAAATGCGAGGATGAGGTACATGCAAAAGCCATGAAAGCTTTTTATACTATGACTCGTTGCTTTGCTGATGCCCAGCTCCTGGTCGAAAACCATAGAAAGTCCTGTTAAAACCATAATAGCCAACAATGCATAAAAAATAAAGTATAAAGATTTGACGGTAAGTTCATGCAAAGCTGAATTGGACTCTTTACTTTTTTTAATGTAATCCTGGTAAGCACTTTTTAATCTGCTGAAAAAGTGCTGGCCTTTAGGCTGGAAAAATTCTGCAATCAACCTGAAAAGAAATAAGGCTGCCAGGGCATAACCGAAATAAATATGAAGATCCCAGATTTTATCTTCCATTCCATGAGCTACATTTTTGGCCTGTTGCGCGGTAACTGTTGCACCTGATTGCTGCAATTGTGTTTGCACATAGCTGGTGTTGCTCTTTACATCGAAAATGGTTGAATTTAATGCTACAGTGAGCAAAGATCCGCAAATGATGATCAGGTTTAACCAATGCCAAAGCCTAACAGATATGCTGTGCTTTTTGACTGCAGCCAGGCTGTCTATATTTTTTCTTAGAGGTTCAATTATTGCCATTTTTAGATTCCTTACTTTACTTTTAAATTTAACGTAATAATATTGGAAACCAAACCGGTAGATCTGTTGTAATGTCCGTACCTTAACTCTAACATGTTAAGGTGTTGCCAGCCAAATACACCATGAGGTGGCGCTAGACGGATACCTGCGCCATAAAAGTCGCTGTTTAAAGAAGACAAGTCGTAGTCGCTGGTGAAATAGGCGGAAGATGGATCATGCTGACCATAAGGGGCAAAATATCTGGTGCCGGTTTGTGTATTGTAGCGGTAAAATGGGCTTATGGAAATAAATGGGGTGAGTTTTACAGGTACTTCCAGTTCGGCAGTGTGTGCTCTTATGCCCCAGTTGTCCATGAAATACCGATAATAGGTTCTGATGATCACCTGGTCACTGGCAAAGTAATTTAGTCTGGCAGCTATAGGTAATTTGTAGCGCTTATCTGGCAGTGTCTCTGCTCTAAGTGATCCATCTGTGAAATAGTCACGTTGATATTTTGTGGCCAGTAGACCTTGCTGATAAGCGGGTTCAAGAATGATCAGGGCCTGAAGCTTTTGATTAATGACCTGCGAAAGGGAAAAGGAGGCACTGAAGGAATTCCGAGGACTTGAGCCTTCACTTCTGGATTCTTTACCATTGCCAAGACTGGCTGCAGGTCTGAGTTCTATGGGTAAAATGACCTTCCAGGTATCTAAAAATGCCTGCAGTTTGAAATCGAACTGAGTATTTTTGTCTCTAGATAAACGGGTTAGATTAAAACCAGCTCCCATAGATTTATAATCGTATTCTGTAGAAAACGATCCGGTGAAACCAAAAGCATTACCTGTCTTTTCATTACTGTGTGTCCAGTTTAAGGATGGGTAAATCCGTGTATCGGACATGGAGGCAGAAGATATGGTGCTTGGATCGATTTTGTCGGAAGAAGCTGAGGTATAATGGTCTACACCAAGTTCAAATAAAAAGGTATTTTTATTTCCTGCTCTATTGTAACTAGACATTTGCAAATCAATTGTATTTGCGAAATCGGTCAGTTTTTCTGTTCCTATTCCTCCTGTAACGGCGGAATTGTTTCCATTCTGGTGGTAATAGGCCGATACCAGGTTGACCTCATCAATTTTGAGTTTCCTGCTTTGGTAGTTACTCGTGTCGGAAGGAGCAGGTTTAATTTTAATTTGTCCTTGGGCACCTAGAACACCCAGAAACAGCATGAGTACATGCAGATAAATCTTTCTCATGATTTTATTTAGTTACAACCACAACCACCACCACTTTTACCACCATTGGCTCCTGAACCGCCTTCGCGGTATAACTGGAAACTTTGTTCAAACTTTTGGGCCGTTCGGGAAGATAAAGTCATTTCGGCATCATTCAGTTTATTTTTCTGATAAGGCTTTACTGTTGCGCATGCACCAAGTAGACAGAGGGCAAAAAAGCCCGCGCATAGTCGTACTGAAGTTGGAATGGACGTTTTCATATCATCGTTTTACATTAATATTCCTGGAGGTGTAGAGTTGATCTTGGTCATCGATAATAATGCAGGCTACTTGCCGCAATTGGTTGATCATATCCAGGCCGACTTGTGCACCCATGACGATTACTGGTGTAGCCAGTGCATCGGCCAGTTCGGCACTGGGACATAGGATGCTGACGCTTTTAATTCCGCTAACGGGTAAACCTGTCTTTGGATCAATAGTATGTGAATATCTGCGACCGTTTATAGTGGCATATTTTTCATAATTACCAGATGTGGCGATGGCCATATTGCTGATGTTTAATGCTGAAAAGGGACGGTCACTCTGATCTGGATCGGCAATGCCTATGGTCCAAGGTCTGCCATCCGGCTGGTTTCCCCAGGTAATCAGGTCGCCGGCTGCATTTACTATTCCATGTTCAATCCCGATGTTTTGTAATACGTGTTTGGCCTTATCGGCAGCATAACCCTTTCCGATCCCACCAAATCCAATGCGCATACCTTCATGTTTTAGCATTACGGTTTGGTTTTCAGCATCTATAATGACATTTTTATAGTTGATCAGGCTTACCGATTGCAAGGCGGTTTCGAAATCGGGCAGCGAAGTCATATTCACATCAAAGTTCCAAAGACTTTTATCAATCGAACCGTAGCTAATGTCGAAAGCACCCTGTGTAATGTCTGATATTTTTTGCGCACGCTGGATAAGGTCAATCACTTCCTGAGCAACCTGTACTGGCTTTATACCGGCATATTGGTTGATGAGGCTGGTTTGACTGGTGTCTTTGAAGGTACTCAATAATTCTTCGATCCGTTTTACTTCGGCTATGGCTGTATCAATGGCTTTTTCGCCTGCAGTTTGATGGTCTGCAATGACGGTAAACTCAAAGCGGTTTCCCATGAGTTTTAAAACACGTTTATAGGATGCCTTTGCCATGGTTGCTTAATTAATTGGTATTCAGATCCTGTACAAACTTTTCGGGGCTTTCATTAGGATAACCATCCCAGGATTTTAAGACTTTGCCCTTTTCATCTACCAATAGGGTGTAGGGAAATTTACCATCAGGGTTATATTGCTCTGCCAGTGCTTCATTTAATTTAACCTGGGCAGCAGATAATTGATTTTTCTTTTGACGCGGAAAATCTGCCTGAACCAATACCAGATGGTCTTTTGCGTAACTTTCAAAAGCATCGGATCCCAGGATTTCTTTTCTTAGGCGTATGCATGGACCGCACCAGTCTGAACCGGAGAAATTGATCAGGATCTGTTTATGTGAGGTTTGTGCTTCTAGTTGGGCCTCTTTAAAATTGCTGTGCCAGATTAAAGAAGCTGGCAGAAAGCCAAGTAGTGTTATGAGTAATGTTTTCATCTTGTTAACTGTAAATTCTTAATGAAGTGCCTGTGAGTTGTGTACGATAGGTAGTTAATGGTCTTGATGCAGGTCCGTTTGTAACTGCTCCATTTTCAGAAAAGGTAGCTCCGTGATTGGCACAATAAAATCTGCTGGCACTTCCCTGGTATATTAATCCGTAACTCTCGTGGGTACAGGATCTTTGAACAGCCACGTAATTTCCAGCTGTGGTTCTGGCAACAATAACACCATTGGATACCAGGTAGCCTCCGTTGCTGGTTAAGGCAGAATTAGCGGGTAAACTGAGATCCAATGTGAAATCGATACCGGTTGGGCCTGAGGTATCACCCGATGGCGAGTCGGAACTTTTAGAGCATCCTATACAATTGATTAGAGTAAAAGTGGCTGCAGACAACCCTATACTGGCTAAAAAGTCTTTTCTGTCCATGATTCTGATTCATTAAATGATGAATCTAATATCAACGGCAATTCTGAAGACATTATGAAGTTCTTTGTTAAAAAAGGTTAAAATATCGCTATCTACGGTTTATTTTTGGTTTTGTTAAAGATGATTGTAAACTGGTGGTATTCTTGGTGATAGCGGTAAGTCAGTTTGTAGTTTTGTCTTAGACATACCTGTTTTAAAATGGCGAGTCCAAGCCCAGTGCCTTCAGAAGCGTTGTCTTTATAAAACCTTTCAAAAATTTTCACCGGATGTAGTGCTCCCTGGGTACTCGTATTGGAAAATGCAAGACTATCTTCTGTTAATGTAATCAGAATTGAACCGCCATCATAATTGTGCCGTATGGCATTGCTGAAAAGGTTGTTAATTAATATTTCCGTTAAATAATAGTTTGCGTAAATGGCAGATGATACAAGCTCTGTTTTTACGATTAGACTTCTTTTTTGAATGAGTTCCAGGAAGTAGTTTAGCTTTTCATTAATTAAGGTCTTAAGATCGATTTCTTCTTTATCCTGAAGTTGATTGTTGTCAATTTTAACCAGGAGCAGAAGCGATTGGTTCAACTTGGTTAGTTTTGAGGTGGCTTTATATAAATCATCCAGAATTTCGCTTTCTTCTTTACCTAGCGTATTGGATTGAAGCATCGTGTCGAGTTTGGAGTTGATTACTGCGAGTGGAGTCATCATTTCATGTGAAGCATTTTCAGTAAATAGTTTGATCTCTTTATAATCTGATTTGACTTTAAGTGAAACATTAAGGACAGCTTTATTCAACTCTTTGAATTCTTCGATGTTAGTTTGAATGGGTTCAAATACTCTTTCCTGGTTAATGTTGAATGCTTTAATATTGGCTAACAACTGGCGAAATGGTAACCACATTCTTTTGATCAGGAATCTGTTGACCAGCCATAAGATCAATATCAAAACAACGACTGGTAATAAAATAATGAGAATGATACTCTTGATCTCTTCCTGGCGCTCACTTTTGGATGCGATGATCATGATTTCATAGGATTGCCCGTTTAAGACCAATTCTGTTTTCTGGTACCTTGCTGTTTCATGATGTCTTTTTTTGGGATTATAGAAATTTGTATCCGCAAATATTTTGCGCTTATCCGGGAGCTTGTGTATTTTCTTATAGTCTACAATGACATCATCGTAACCATCAGGAGAGGGTAGAATATTCTTGACGTGTGCAAAGTCCTGTACTTCGAGAAGTTCCTCATACAAATGATCATCAATTTGTTTATTGATGTATTGACCCAGCATTTGATAAAAGAGAAAGCCAATAACCAGCAATCCTGTGAGGGTAATGACGGATAGGATTCTGTTATAGCTGGTGAATAATTTCATTTATCCGTAAATTTATAGCCTATTCCATACAC
>NZ_JAELTV010001475.1 GCF_016429005.1 Pedobacter sp. ASV19 | reverse complement strand
TGTACTTACTGCTGTTCCTGAAACGGCTTCTACATAATAGGTCGTATTGGCTGTTAAAGCAGGTGTTGTGAAAGTTGTTCCTGTAAAGATAGAGGTACTTCCAGTTGCAGCGTACCAGTTATAGGTAACGCCAGTCTGAATATTGGATACGGTTAATGTGGCAGTGGTGGCGTTGCAGGTATTTGCAGCAGCAACCACCGGAGCGGAAACATTAACTTTAAGTGCATAATCGGTACTGGTTGATAAACCGTTGCT
>NZ_JAELTV010001474.1 GCF_016429005.1 Pedobacter sp. ASV19 | reverse complement strand
CGGGAAGGGTTTGTACCGGGTAGACTGTTCCAACAATACCATTTGGTAAAGTCGCAGCAGGTAAGGCCATCGCTGGAGTTACCCTTAAAGTATAGGCAGCAGTAGCAGTACATCCTTTGCTGTCTGTGGCAATCACCGAGAAGGTGAAATTACCAGCAGCAGTTGGTGTGCCTCCAATGGCCCCATTGGTACCCAGAGATAAACCAGCAGGCATAGGAGTAGAAGGATCCACCGTATAGGTAAATGCCGGTGTTC
>NZ_JAELTV010001473.1 GCF_016429005.1 Pedobacter sp. ASV19 | reverse complement strand
CAAGTATTAGCAGGGCTTGCAAGGTGATTTGCTTGCCTAAGTCCATGTATTACTACAAAAAGATCAAAGACGATAATTCAACTATTCTCAAACTCCAGGAACTTGCAGAAAAGTACCCTACCGAAGGACAAGATCTGTATTACAGACGCATTCGCAGAGAAGGTTTGATATGGAATTATAAACGGGTGCGCCGTGTTTATCTTTTGTTGGGCATGAACCGTCGTAGAAAGGTTCGCAAAAGGATTCCAGCTCGTGTTA
>NZ_JAELTV010001472.1 GCF_016429005.1 Pedobacter sp. ASV19 | reverse complement strand
TGATCTATCTCTCGATTTGATTTCACTACATAAATGACATATTATTGAAAGAAGTTAGTTTGGAAGAGCAAACAACAGTGTTGTTGCTTTTGAAAGCTTCGGATGATTAGTATTACTCGACTTTGATGTCACCACCTTTACATCTGTAACCTATCAACGTAGTAGTCTGCTACGGTCCTATATGGAATTCTCATCTCGTGGCTAGTTTCGCACTTAGATGCTTTCAGCGCTTATCTATTCCCAGCGTAGCTACTCTGCAA
>NZ_JAELTV010001471.1 GCF_016429005.1 Pedobacter sp. ASV19 | reverse complement strand
TTACCAGCGCCTGATCTTCAATAACCCGGGCGCAAGTACAGACAGCATCCGCTTGGACCTGGCTACCCCGGTTGGACTGGCAGACCTGAGTGTACTGGGCGGGGTAACCGTGAAAGTATACAACGGAACGACCCTGGTGAAAACCTATCCGCTGAATTCTTCTCTGCTGAACCTGCAATTGCTTTCAGGAAACAGGTTCAAAGCTACCCTGCCTGCCGGCGGTGTATATGACAGGGTGGAGATCAGCTTTGGAGCCCTGGTTGCAGCCTTAAGCAGCCTGG
>NZ_JAELTV010001470.1 GCF_016429005.1 Pedobacter sp. ASV19 | reverse complement strand
ATATCAACACGACTACGGGTGAAACCTATGTTTATAATGGCACGACCTGGGTTTCAAATGGTAACATTAAAGGTCCACAGGGAGATGCAGGAGCTGCTGGCCCTCAAGGTGCAGTTGGCCCACAAGGGGTTCAAGGTGCTGCAGGGACAAATGGAACAAACGGCACGAACGGTACCTCAGTAACCAGTGGTACTACTGCTCCGACAGGTACAGGATCTACAGGTGATACTTACATCAACACGACTACGGGTGAAACCTATGTTTATAATGGCACGGCCTGGG
>NZ_JAELTV010001469.1 GCF_016429005.1 Pedobacter sp. ASV19 | reverse complement strand
ACCCTATGGCGAGTTCGACTTTCTTGGCCATACGTTCAGGCCAAGACAAGCTCAACACAGTGGCCGTAAGGAAACTTTCAGCTGCTGGCTGCCTGCAGTAAGCAGGAAATCGAAACAGTCCATGACTGAGAAGATGAAAAGCTGGACGATACTTCGGGTATCAGATGTACAGATCGAGGATATAGCGAAAGCTATTAACCCTGTTTTAAGAGGCTGGATCAATTACTACGGTAAGTTTTACCGAACAGAATTAAAGGACTTTATGCAGAGCGTAAATCGAATGATT
>NZ_JAELTV010001468.1 GCF_016429005.1 Pedobacter sp. ASV19 | reverse complement strand
CCCCCCTTATTATCGGTACAATACACATCAAAAACGGTTTTCCTGTTCTCTTTACGCATCCCTTTATGATTCGGGTTATTAAAAGTCAAATCACGGATCACCTTTCTGCCCTTAAAAACAGCATTCAAAAAATCAATCAATAACTTCTTTCTGGACTCACTCCCAAAAATATACTTAAATGAAAAATCCGTCTTCACATTAATATACCTGCTGCTAAGCACTTCTTTTGTCTCTACCTTTTTTGCAAGATTAGTTTTCTTCTGCATTTTATCACTTAAACCTTCCAATTA
>NZ_JAELTV010000015.1 GCF_016429005.1 Pedobacter sp. ASV19 | reverse complement strand
CCCCCCCCCCCCCCCCCCCCCCCCCCCCCCCCCCCCCCCCCCCCCCCCCCCCCCCCCCCCCCCCCCCCCCCCTTTCAATCCCCCGGCGACCACCGACATCTACACCGGCTAACGTTCGTCGGCAGCGTCAGATGTGTATAAGAGACAGACCTCAAACTGGCCCGAATTGAATTTTTGAATATAGGTGCCTTCTGTTTCGCTAAACTTTAGAAAACCTTCTACAAAGAAGCGTTCTTCAAGTACAGAAGAAGAATCTAAAGATCTGAATGTAAGATGTTGAATGCGCTTTGTTTCCTTATCGAACATTAACCAATGAAAAATATCATCTACAGTGCTGGCTGCAGGCTGGTCAAGCCTTTTAATCTCGAGAATAGAAATCTCATTAGAGTCGAGGTAGTAAAGTGTATCAAAAACAATTTGCATAGGTTTCTTGTGTGCCTGCAAATTTAATATTTATGTTTAAAGACCAAATTGATAAATTTAAAAAATATAACCAGGGATAACTACCAGTCCATTTTATAACAATCATATCCGCATGATCTCACCAATCTGATAATCTCGCAACGTTCCAGTCCATCAGTTTCAACCCTCAAGACTCTTTCTTCATCAGTGAGGTCTACAGACCAGTTTTGGATTTCTCTTTGTTTGTCGAAGATCTTTTTCAACTGAGAAAGATCTTCGACAGACTTGATATTAGAAACAAAAATGAAAACGTTCATCATGGAGGGGTTCTTTTACCAATATTTAATTCCGGTTAACCGGGCCATTTCTACTTGTGCAAGACAGAGCTGGTATTCATATTGTAGTCTGGTCAGTTCTGCCTTTTGAACATTTGTACTGGCACTGGTTAGCTCCAGATTTGTACCTATACCATTCCTGTACCGGCTTTGTGCAAGTTTTTGTGCTTCTTTTGCTTCTGCAACCTGACCTCCGGCATTCACCAGGCTGGAGCGATTGCTGTTGATATCGGTCAAGACCTGTTTAATGCTGCTTTTAAAGGTGTTGTTGAGTGTCTCCTGGGCAAATCTGGTCTGCTTTAACTGACTTTCTGATAGTCTCTCCTGTTTTTTTGCCCGGCCACCCTGATAGATCGGAATATTTAGGGTTACACCTGCGGTATAATTGTACCTGAAGCGATCAATGTCTGGTGCATAGCCGTTGGTATACCCAGTTCCTGCGTTCAGTGTGAGGGAAGGTTTTCCACCAGTTTTACTTAAAGCAAGTTCCGCTTGGGCCTGCGCAATTCTGTCTTTAAGGAGTTTAAATTCTGGGTTGTAATTCCAGGCATGTTCTAATGATTGTTCTGCTCCGTCTTCCAATCCCTGCACAGGAAAAGTAAAACCAAGTGGAATTTTATCCATCTTCATTCCAGTAGTGTATTCCATTAACACATATTGTTTATCCAGTGACGTCTGGAGATCAATTTTTCGATTGTTTTCCTGGTCGATGCTGGACTGAATAGAAAGTACATCATATTTTAATGCATCTCCATTTTTGTATTTGATCTCGGTATCTTTCTTATTTCGTTCTAGAAAATCGATCACACTTTTCTGAATTTCTATAGCTGCCTTTAAATAGGCAATTTGGTAATAGATATTCGACACTTGTGCTGCCATCTGGTTTTTATGATAATCCAAATTGTCTTTGGCGAGCATAAGACCCGCCCTGGCCCGATCTACACCCGCCTTTACCACACCAAAATCCCAGAGGGTATAACTTCCATTTACAGTGGTCTTATAATTGTTTTTAGGCATGATCTGAAAGCTAAGTGATTGTGCTCCGGCTGGTATGGAGATTTCAGATACCGGATTGATATAGTTGTAAGTTCCTGTTGCCTGAAAGGAGGGGAGGCCAGCGGCTTTAGCAAGGGCAATCCGCTGTTGTTCAACATCTATAGCTTGTCCAAGTTCTTTAAACTGTGGAAAATAATGGAAAGACTGGTTGATGAGAACAGATAGATCTCCTGAAGTTTGCTGTTGTGCATATACTGAGCTGCAACTGAAGGCAATAATGAATATATTGAATAAACGTTTCATAATACTTTGTAATGATAATTAATGTGCTGCTGCTGCTACTTTTGCTCTGGTCTCTGCGTCCATGCTTTCATTCTTGAGCAAAAGCATAAAAGGTATGGTACAAACAAAGAAGACGGCTATTAAAAGAAAACCATCCAGATAAGCCTGCATTTGTGCCTGGTTGGACAGTGCATGGTCTAAAACACCATAGGCGCCTTGTTTTGCTGCTATGGGATTTACGCCTTTTGCAACTATTCCCTGGGTAATTCCATTTAAACGTTCTGTAAGCAACGGATTATTGTTCTGTAGATTGGAAACCAGATCGGAGCGGTGCGTAGCGAAACGATTGGTCGCATAGGTATTCATAATAGCAATCCCGAAGGCTCCTCCCAGCTGTCTGAACATATTGTTCAGAGAAATTCCATAGGGCATATCCTGAGGTTTTAATCCTACTACCGCCTGACTTAAAAGAGGTACGGTTAAGCAACCTGTTCCCACACCCCTGAAAATTTGAGGTAAGGTGAACCACCACCTCCCTGATTCGGGTGTTGCAAGTGAAGAGGTATAGCCATGAAGGATAAACAGGATAAAACCAAGGATGACGAAGTAAATAGGCTTTATGCCTTTACCAAGACCAGCTCCTATAAAAGGCATAGCAAAAATGGAGACTAATGCACCCGGTACCATTGAAAGTCCGGCCTCTGTTGGCGTATAGCCCATTACCCGTTGTACCATGACTGGAAAAAGGTATACAGATCCAAAAAGGCCGAAGCCACAGACAAAGGTGAGTACATTACTGCCAATCAGGTTTCTGTTTTTCATTACCCTAAGATTAATCGCAGGCGTTTTAGTGTATAACTCCCACCAGATGAAAAAGCCAAGGCCGAGTACTGCGGCAAGGGTCAGATATCTTATGGATTGTGCCTGAAACCAATCGTCAGATTGTCCCTTTTCCAGTATATACTGAAGTGCACCCACACCAATGGTTAAGGACAGTATACCCACATAGTCGATTGGGATGGCTTTCTTGTTGATATTATATTCATCGGGTTTTTTGTCAATGAATTTCCAGGTCAGTAATGCTGCGGCTATACCAATTGGAATGTTGATGTCAAAAATCAATGCCCAATGGTAATTGTCTACAATATAACCACCCAGGATAGGGCCGATGGTTGGACCGATGACAATACCCATTCCAAATATACCCCCTGCAATTCCTTTTTCTTCTGGTTTGAACTGATCGAATAGGATTCCTTGAGATACAGATAATAATGCACCACCACCTATGCCTTGAACAAACCGCCAAAGGACCAGCATCCATAATGAAGTAGAGCTGCCACACATATAAGAAGAAAAAGTAAATATGACAATTGAAGCCAGGTAGTAGTTTTTTCTACCAAAGTACCGGCTTAAGAAGCCTGTCAGCGGAATAATGATTACGTTGGCAATGGCATAAGCCGTTACGACCCAGGAGGCATCTTCCAGTGTGGCCCCCAATGTTCCACTGATGTTGTTCAAGGCAACATTCACGATAGAAGTGTCGATCAGTTCCATCATTGCAGCAGTAATGGTGGTGATGACAATAATGATTTTAATGTATTTTGACATCTGCTTCTACACTAAGTCCTGCTTTTAAAATTCCGGTAAAAGTTTCCGGGCGATCAATCTCAATAGTTACGGGAACTCTTTGGGTAACTTTCACGAAGTTTCCTGTAGAATTGTCGGGAGGAAGCAAAGAGAATTTTGCACCGGTAGCATCACTGAAGCCAGATATTTTGCCAGATATTTTATGATCAGGATAGCCATCTACTTTAATGTCTACAGGTTGTCCAACTTTCATGTGTTCTATTTGCGTTTCTTTGAAATTGGCTACAATCCAGTATTTGTCATTGCTGATTAAGCTAAACAGAGGTTGGCCACCTTGTACGTATTGTCCTTTTTTTAAATTCGTTTTACCAACTTTTCCACTTGCCGGCGCAATGATCCGGGTATAAGAAAGATTAAGTTTGGCTTTTGCCAGAGCAGTTTCTTTGGCTGCAACGGTCGCTTTGGCTTTTTCAATCTGAGCTTGTGCGGTACCGGTTTGTGTGCCTGCCTGGGTCACTTTACTGCGACTGGAGATGAGTAGCTTCTGAGCGGTTTGATAGGCCGATTCACTGTTTTCAAACTGACGCTGTGTAATGGAACCTTCTTTAAACAAAGCTTCATCCCGGGCCACATCTCTTTTTGCTTTTTGCAAGGCAACTTCTTCAACGCTCACTCCGGCAGAAGCCACTTCTTTGTTAGAACCAATAGTTGGAATTTGCGACTCAGCACTAGTTAGATCTGCTCTTGCGGCCAATAGATCTGCCTCAGCTTGCTGTACCGCAAGGATATATTCTGTATCATCAATTACCGCCAGTGTATCGCCTTCTTTAACCTGCTGGTAATCCAAAAGAGAGAAATGATCAATGTAGCCTGCAATGCGGCTCAGTACAGGGACTGAGTTGGTTTCCACCTGCGCATTATCTGTGCTTTCAAAATTCATAGCGTGATTAACCTTGCTAAAAGCGAAATAGCAAACGACAATTGCTGCGACACCTAAACCTGCAATTTTTGCTGTCTTTACAGCAGGAGATTGTTTTTTTTCTTCTTTTTCCATGATGTTATTTAATGACACAAATGTAAACTAAGTTGACTATATTTGTCAACCAAGTTTACTAGTTAGAAATAAAAAGACATTATGCTGACAATATGTAATTGTTAAAAAAAGACTAATTTTACCCTTATGGAAAACCGTATGAATGAAAATGACCGTGTCCTGTTCAGAATAGTATACCTTCTCAGGCGATTGACCGATAGATGGGTTTCTGTTAATTTATCAAAAGTAGCTGCGCAGGAATTTAACGTTACCTTTTTGCCATACTTTATGAATATTGGAGAGACAGGTGTGTCCAACCACGATTTGGTTAAAACGATTAAGGTAACGAAACAGGGAGTAAGTAAAACGGTTAAGGAACTGGAGAACCTCGGCCTTGTTTACACGGAGAAGAGCGATACAGATGCCAGATCTATTATGATTTATCTTACAGAATCAGGCCGAACACTCTTTAATGTCATTAAAGAGCATTCCGAAGGCCTTCATAATGAATACAGAAAACTTTTTGGGACTAAAAATTTTGAAATCATGGTTGATACGCTCCTGAAAATTATAGATTTTCACGAGCGTATCGAGAAGGATGAGTTCTAGATTTTTAAGGCATCAGGCAAGATCTATTTCCTTAGCCAGGTAGACGTCCTGGATGGTGTGTAGAAAATCAACTCCCTCATTAAAGGGGCGTTGAAAAGCTCTTCGTCCAAGAATAAGACCCGTGCCGCCAGCACGTTTATTGATCACAGCATTTTTAACAGAATCTCCAAGATCAGATGCACCTTTAGATTCGCCGCCTGAATTGATTAGGCCTGCACGGCCCATATAACAATTTGCCACCTGGTACCTGCAAAGATCAATTGGGTGATCTGTAGTTAACTGGCTGTATACCAAAGGATCAGTTTTGGAGAAGTTTATTGTGGTGAAGCCCCCGTTTACGTCAGGCATCTTTTGCTTAATAATATCTGCCTGTATGGTTACACCGATATGGTTGGCTTGCGCTGTAATATCAGCTGCGGATTCATAGTTAACTCCATCTTTCTTGAAATCATTGTTGCGGCAATAACACCAGAGTACAGTAACCATACCCAGGTTATGCGCCTCTTCAAATGCCCTGGAAACTTCTACAATCTGACGGTCAGATTCGGCCGAGCCAAAATAGATCGTTGCACCTACAGCAGCTGCACCAAGGTTCCAGGCGTCCCGAACGGAGCCAAACATAATCTGATCATATTTAGTGGGGTAGGTGAGCAGTTCATTGTGATTCAATTTCACCAGGAAGGGAATTTTATGCGCGTATTTTCTGGCTACAGCCGCAAGATTTCCAAAAGTAGTGGCTACCGCATTAGACCCCCCCTCTATAGCCAGCTTTACAATATTTTCCGGATCAAAGTACATCGGGTTCTTTGCAAAGGAGGCTCCCGCAGTATGTTCTATTCCCTGGTCTACGGGGAGAATAGAAACATATCCTGTCCCCGCAAGTCTTCCATGATTAAAAATGGAGGCTAGATTTCTAAGCACTTGCGGGTTACGATTACTTTGAACAAAAACCTGGTCAATAAAGTCAGGAGAAGGTTGGTGAAGTAATTTTTTATCGAATGTGGTGCAGTGGTGATTTAAGAGTGTATCGGCATTACTGCCTAGTAATTCAACAATTTTCTGAAAAGCCATAACTGTGTTTTTTTAAGAAACGAACCGGGAGGCTTTTTTGTTCTTAAAAACAAATATTTATCATCTTGTGCTGATTTCTATGGCTTATTTATAAGTTAACATTGCCTTAATAAACTCAAAGATTTGGCCTGTTACTTTTGTTGCTAAAGCGTTTCTTAGGTTAAAGCATGGCGAAGACACTGAAAGATTTACCAGATCCTATTTTATTGAAAAAATACAGCGAAGGCAATACCAGTGCCTATAATGTGCTTTTCAAGAAATACTTCGATGCTCTATATGGTTATGCATTAAAGAATGTAAAAGACCGATGTGCTGCCGAAGAATTGGTGATGGATGTGATGTTGAGCCTCTGGAAGAAGAAGGGTGATATTCAAGTAGAACAAGATCTGAAAGCCTATCTTTTCCGCTGCATTAAAAATGCCATTTATAACCATTACCGGAGAAAGATTCTCCCTACAGTGTCGCTGGAGTTTATACCTGAAGATCATGGTTTAACTTCAAAAGGAGCAGACTATGACCTGGATAGTAAAGAGCTCGAAAAGATCTATCGGGAGAAACTCGGTCAGTTGAGTCCCCAGCGCCGAAAGGTCTATGAAATGAGCAGGGAAGAAGATAAGACCTATTCGGAAATTGCAAAGGATATGGACCTTTCTGTAAATACAGTAGAAAACTATATGGTGGCTTCGCTCAGCTTCTTTCGCAAGCATTTGAAAGAACATGCAGATTATACGCTGGTACTGATCTTTTCCTTATTTTTTCTGTAGCCTGATCCAGGCTTATGTTCTCCTAAAAAAAATAATATATTTTTTTATTTCGAATAGGTGGTCTTCTGTAATAATTGTGTTTTACCTATTGAACAACAATTAGAATGCAGGCGGAGAACACTCATAAAACACTAATAAGAAAATACATCCATAACGATTGTACCCCAGCAGAACTGGAAAGTATAAAAGAGTTGATGAAGCTTCCGCAAGCACAGCGTCTTTTTGACGAGGTACTTAACGAGAGCTGGTCAGGGTTTGAAGCGGAGCTGGATCTGGACCAGCCCCGTTTAAACCACAAGTTGCAGGAGTTCTATAACCGTTTGCAAAAAGACGAAACAGAACAGGCGCAAGTGGAGACCTCCAAAAGCTTTTTCGAGAAAAGAACTTATCTTCGGTTTGCAGCGGTGCTGGCGGCAGCTATACTGAGCCTGGGAACCTATGGATTACTCCAATTAAAAAAAACTCCTGCCAGCGAGCAGCTCGCTATTCATGAGATAGCAAATCCTATGGGGCAACAATCCAGGATTGTTTTGCCTGACAGCTCAGAAGTTTTTCTTGGAGCAGGGAGCAAGCTGAAATTTCCGGAGCGATTTAGTTCCAAAACACGGGAGATCAGTTTAGAGGGGGAGGCCTTCTTTCAAGTCACTAAAAATCCACATAAACCTTTTATTATTCATACAGGAACGGTGCAAACTAAGGTATTGGGTACGTCTTTTAGAATTGAAGCTTTCCGCGGACTTCCGCTAACTGTTTCTGTTGCAACAGGTAAAGTAAGGGTGGATGATTATAAAGGTGTTAAAATTCATTCGCTTGCAGTCTTGCTCCCCGGACAGCGGGTTTCCTATGATTCAGGAAAAGCGAAGCAGGGATCAGTAGATATAGAAGAGGTTAAAGGCTGGAAAGATGGCCGTTTGGTTTTCCGAGGGGCGAGCCTTAGAGAAATTACCAATACGCTGGAACGCTGGTATAATGTAAAGTTTGATTATAGGAATTCTGGGAAATCAATGGAAAAGATCAGTGTGCTTTTACAGGCCAATATTCCTTTGGCGAAAATTATGAAAGTTTTGAGTGCTACCGGCCACTTTAAATATAAAATAGATACAAATCATGTCCGCATCCATTAACAAGATAAGTACAGAAAGGATAAATATGTAGGGGTTCTTTACTAAACAAACATTCCCCGCCAAAAGGCGGGGAACGAATTTAATGTTATAAACCGTGTGATTTCGACGTCCTCCGGTTTATCAATCAATTTTTAACAGATCAATCGCTTTGCAGCGAATTAACCAGTAATGTTCAAAAATATGCAAAAAGGATTAAATGTATGTCCTTCAATTCGATTTATTATGAAATGCTCTTTAATTCTCATTGCGGCCCAGCTTACTTGCATAAGTATGCTGCTGGCCAGTAATGTGAAGAGTCAGGATCTCGATCATAAAGTAGACTTGCGGCTGGAAAATGTAACTGTTACCCAAGGCCTGTCGGCCTTGGGTAAACAGAGCAACATCAAATTCTCCCTGAGAGAACAGTCCGTTCAAGCGGTCAAAAAGAATATAACCCTGGTGGCCAGTCAGATCACCATAAGGGAAGCCATCCAAAAATTGCTGGCCAATACGAATCTTCAGTATAAACTGGTGGAGGGTTATGTAGTGGTAGACAGTAAGCCGGTACCTATTGTGGTTACAGGGACAGTAATTGATGAAAAAACAGGAGAAACCCTGATTGGCGTTGGGGTGAGAATTAAAGGTGCGGGTACTGCGGTGTCTACCGATATGAATGGTAAATTTCGCATTTCTGTACCAGAAGGTGGTGCTATATTGGTTTTCTCTTATATAGGTTATCAAAGCAGAGAACTTAAAGTAGATGCCGGAACAAAGGACCTGCGTGTCGTATTAAAAACTTCTGCTTTCCAATTAGGCGAAGTCACTGTACAAGCCAGAAGAAAAACCAATACGGAGGTCGCTGTACTGGACGAACGTAAAAAATCGGCCATCGTTCAGGATGCCATATCAGCAGTACAGATCGAACGAACTGCGAGTATCACCACTACTCAGGCACTACAGAGGGTATCAGGAGTTACGGTAACTGATGATAAATTTGTTGCAATTCGTGGCTTGGGAGACAGGAGTGTAATTGGCCAGTTAAATGGTGTACGCTTAGCTTCCTCTGACCCAGACCGAAGCTCTATTCCTTTTGATCTGGTTCCGGCTTCGCTTTTAGACAACGTGACCATTTATAAGACGGTTACGCCCGATAAACCGGCCGATGCCGCTGCGGGTATTGTGGAGTTAAAGACAAAGTCAGTACCCGACAGCATGGTGTTTAATGTAATCCTCCAATCGGGTTTTAATTCCAATATCGGAATAGGTGGTCAGTATAACAGCTTCTTTAATAGTGATATGGGTATTTTTGGAACAAAGATCAATCATAAAAATCTTTCTCCAGATTTCCTGAACCTGGCTACCCAATATAAAGGTGGGTTAAATCAGATCCAGAATATGATCTCTAACAGCGGGTATAGCCCATCAGTGAAACAGGAAGTTGGCCGTATCAACAACATCATGCAGAGTTTTGATCCGGTATTGACCACCAGGTATAAACAAGCACCGCTGAATCAACTTTACTCTGCAACTTTTGGCAATAGTTATACTTTATTTAAAAAGCATAAGCTCGGTGTTATTGCCGGCGGCAATTATTATCGTCGCACTACAGACATAGCGGGAGGCGATATCCAGCAATATAGTATTTACCAGGGGGTGGTCACCGGGAATCCGCAAGTGAGCAGTCCAAGGAATATCCCAAATTATATTACACCCAACAACCTATATATGGGCCGATATCAGACCTATAAAGAAAACACTGGTACCGAGACCTTGAATTATGGGGTGTTAGGTGGTTTAACTTATCGTTTCGATGCGCGCAACGAGATCAGTATGCAGTATTTAGGCAGTTGGGGTGGAGAAACACAGGCCACCAATATGTATGGCGCTTATGAATATACAGGTCTGCCGGGCGAAGTAAAAAGCACCATTTATTCATTAAAACAATCCTACCGGACATTGAATACGTTTAATCTCCAGGGGGAACATAAATTTCTGGCTTCAGAATATTCTCCAAAACTGAGTTACAATGTATCAAGTTCTAAAGCTGGTCAGAATGATCCGGATTACCGCTTTGTAACGCTTGCCGATTATACACCGCGTGGCGGGGCTTATGTAAATTACCCAGGAACAGGACCACAAAATTCTATAGAACAGTTATTTACCAAGCATTTATATGCTTTGTCATCAGGTTATGTAAATGGATTTGGCGCTTACGGAATTATCCAGGCAGAGCCCAATGGCCGCAGATACAGAAACCTGAAGGAAACCAATTACAATTATAAGGCAGATGTATCTATACCATTTAAATTTCTTGGTCAGAAACAAGAGTTGAAAACGGGAGTGAATTATCTAAACCGCGACCGTACCTTCACGGAAAACGTATTGTTCCTGCCGGGATCTAATTTCTCATCTAACGGAGCACTGCCACTATATACTGTATCTGGTAATCTGGATCGTTTGGTTGGGCCCGAGATCATAGGTATTCATGCCCCAACGGCAGGTACGGGAGAAGGTGCAAGTCCAGTTGGTGGATTTTTATACAACAGTCAAAAATCCCCGAACAACTATACCGGCTTTTTTGAAACCAAAGCAGGCTACGCCATGTTGGATTTGAAATTAACTAAAGATTTAAGACTTACCGGTGGATTGCGTTTTGAATCTACCAATATTCAATCGGCGGTAGATACTTCTGGGGTGTTCCTGGATCCTGCACTAACGGCACCCGGAACCAATATACCACTTACCCTGACCAGTCCGAACTCTGTGTATAAAGTAAAATTCAAACCTTATTATTCTTTAAATGCGACTTATAATTTCAGAGA
This sequence comes from Pedobacter sp. ASV19, assembly GCF_016429005.1. Classification (GTDB taxonomy): domain Bacteria; phylum Bacteroidota; class Bacteroidia; order Sphingobacteriales; family Sphingobacteriaceae; genus Pedobacter. Next base: position 30,097 of record NZ_JAELTV010000015.1, on the reverse strand, counting down.
TAATATGAATTTCAGGGCAGGGTATAATACCACTCTGGCCAGACCGGAACTCCGGGAAATTACCAATGTATTTGAATTCGATGCTTTTCAAATGGGTTTAGTTGTGGGTAACCCGAACTTGGTTAACCAATATACACAAAACCTGGATTTCAGGTGGGAATGGTTTCCGAATAACGGAGAGGTTATTGCAGTTTCCCTTTTTGGTAAACGCATTAAAAATCAGCTATACAAGGTGTTTAGCTTGCAAACCAGTGGTTTGGCAGCTACTTATCCGGAGTATCCGACAATCAGATTTGAGAACGATCCGAATACGGGTAAAGTATGGGGTGTAGAATTAGAAGTTGTTAAAGACCTGGGCCGGATCTGGGACCCCTTGCGTAATTTTTATATGGGTGCTAACCTGCTGCTTGCACAAAGTGACATTAAAAAATCACCGGAAAGACTGGAAGCCAACCGTTCTTTAGACAGACATACGCCCGAAAACAGCCCCTTGTTTGAACAGGCCCCATATTCAGTAAATGGATGGCTGAACTATGATAATAAGAGATCAGGAACCAGTTTGACCGGAACTTTTAACATGGTGGGGGAACGTTTGATCCAGATCAATTTAACCGGAGAACCAGACCTGTATACCCGACCTGTACCAGTACTGGATTTTGTATTCAGCCAACGCTTGTCTAAACGGATCATTTTTAAAGGTTATACCAAGAATATTTTAAACCCTGCCGTTCAAACGGTATATGCCAATCCTGGTACAGGAGGAAAATGGTATGGTAACCAATATCTAAACCGCAGTTATAAAAGGGGTGCAGAATTTATGATGGGGTTCACCTATAATTTGTATTAAAGATGAAGAAATTAAAGAAATTTATACAGCATTTACCTTTGAACCTGGGTTTTTGTATGCTGCTGGCATTCAGTGCCTGTAAAAAGGATAAACAGGATTTTAGATACGATAATCGTGATATTACTGATGCCCGTAAAAATTCCGCTGTACGGGTAATTAACCTGGGTAAATTTAACCAGGTAATTATGAGTGGCGACACACTTACAAATTATGTGGTACGCACCCTGGCAGAGCCTTTGAAAATTTATTCCGGCACCAAGTTTTTCCCAAGCGATGGCCGTTTAGGGACCACCTGGAACATCCCGCAGGAATTATTGAAAAATGGAAAAGCGCATCTGCTGGCCGAAGATATCTCTGAGTTTGGTGTACAGGACAGGATTAATTTCGATATCCAGGAAGACGGACAGCAGCCCGTAGATTATTACGCGCTGGTTTCCAACCGTACAGGAGGGACCCCGGTTCAGCAATTTATTAAAGTTCCAAGATCTGTAGCCTCCCCATCTGACCCTGCAAAATTTAAGATCAGGATACTGAACCTTTCCTCTACCGTAGCCATAAATGGAATGGAAAATCTGGTTGGTCCAATGACCCTGACCTGGGCAGACGGTACACCAATAAGTAATAAAACCAGTAACATTCCGCCCGGTCAATATTCAGAATACGTCGAATTATCTTATACGACAGCGCAACTTAAAGTATTGACTTCTGCAGGAATCCAGGTGCCAGGCGTATCCTCCGACCTGATCTTTCCAGCTACTTCGACCATTCCGGGTAACACGGGATGGCCACCTGTAAATACCAATCTTACCTATACACCTTTTAAAAGCTACGCACCGGGAGGGATTTATACCATTGTGATATCTCCCTATTTCTTTAGGACACCTTATTTATCGGGTAATCCAGGTGAAGAGAGCAAAGATTATCAAAACGGTATGCGAATTATCAGTGATATCAGTGAGCCGCTTAACAATACTTATGCAAGGGTTCAGGCTATAAATGTATTGCCTGGCGTGGACGGGGTTAAGATAATGATGAACAGCAAAGTCCTGGGCAGTGCACTTGCCTATACAAGCCATACAGATTACCAGGAGTATATTACGGGGACTTATAATATCGAAGCAAAAGATGCGGCAGGCACTGTATTGGCCAGCACACAGTTGAAGCTGGACGCCAATACCAATTTTAGTTTGTGGCTTTATCCAGATGCAAACGGTAAAGCGACCATTGTTCCGGTGCCGAATGATTTAAGTAATATGATCCCGCGTACAGACGCGACTGATGATGGAACGTATGCAAGGAATAAACTGGATTATCCTTTTGGATTGCGTTTCCTTAATTTATGTCCGGATTTACCTTATTTAACATTTACAAAGGGCAACGGGCAGGTATTTGTAGATAAATATAACACCAATCCCAATGCCTCCAATAACATCAGGCCTGGAATTTTTCCTATAGAATATCCTTATATACAGATTCTGCCGGAAGAAGCGCCTTACCAGGTGATGGCTTATCGCTCTACACCAACGGTGGTTCCGGGGAGCTGGGCAAGTGACATTCCGGTAATCAAAGGAAAAGACCTGGTTGCCCGACCAGAATTGTATGTGCGTGGCGGATTACCAAACCATGAGCCAGGCATTTATACCATTGCACTGGTGGGGAGTACCAAGCCCTCGGCACCTGGTGGTCAAAAAGCTAAAATGATTATTCTGAAACATACCAAATAAAACAGATGATGTTAAGATCAAAAATTCAAAATATCCTAGCATTTGCTTCCGTTGCCCTGCTTTTCTTTATGGCAGGCTGTTCGAAAGTAGAGTATAAAAAGATTGATGACCCGGCCTATTTAAGGGTTTTTAATAACCTTAACTATAAGATAGGAATAGACAATAAAGATGAATTGTTACCATTTTTAACCATGCTGATCGACCCTGAAATCGGGCAGGATGGTGTTCCAACACATGCAGCAATCAAAGGTGATTTCCTGGATCAGCGTGAACCTTATGCACCTCCTTATCCATCACATGTGGGTAGTGGAACGACTAAAAACAATCCCGAATATCCCGGCCGGGAAAATGTTCTGGTTGGTCCGGTACTAAACGGTTATGACCTGAGCAGCTGGGCCCAGGTCCCCTCAGGTAAACACCGTATTGTCTTTATGTTTCGTCCAAAAAATGAGATTCCTTTCTTTGATCTGGAAACCAAACTTAAAAAGAATGTGCTGATTGATACGACCATCGTACTGGACAGTAAAGAAGTATATACTTTGCATGTCTTGCAGAAAGATTACCAATCCAGGAAAAATGGAATTTATCTGAGAAAAGAAAACTTTCAAAAGCTACCGCTTTCCGACTCCCTTATCTATGTGAACTTTTACAATATGAGTTCTAAAGGCTATTGGGAGGCAGATAACGAAGCAAAAGGAGGTACGACTTATGGCATGGGAGCCCTGGGTAACGGGATCAGAGATGAAATGAACATCTTTTTATCCCTGTATAAAAATTCAAATCCGCTGCCGGCCGGAAGAATCCCTGGCTATGGGGGAAAATATCTGACTACTTTAAAGCGGAATTCAGAGGTGCTTGAAGTCAGCCCATACTTTAGTTTTCCTTTATTTGCCGATGGTACTTCTGATGGCATCCATACAGAGATGTGGCAGCGTTTCGATTTTTTTGCTAAGGGAATGGACCTCACCAATAACCCTTATGGTCAGTATACACCGCTCACCGACAACAACTGGGCTTCGGTAAACTGCTTTATGTCTGGTAAAACACCCCAGCCCGGAATGGAAAATGCGGTCAGTTTACCCAATATGATTGTCAATATCCATTCTGGTAAATATAACCCACGTTCCTTCGCAACGGTAAATACCATTGAAATTGTAAATGGGCGTGCTTACCTCACTACTATTCAAAGAAAGTATGCACCTCCAATTTATTAAGAACCTAATTAAAAGCGCAAACAAATGAACATCAAAAGAATAGGTAACACATGTCTTTTTCTCCTTTCCATGTTATTGGTATTGAGTTTCAATTCCTGTAAACATAACGATCTGGAAATCGACAAACTCAATGATAGTTTCAGGCCTGCGGCTGACTTTGTTAAAAATAATTATGACCTGTCGCTCTTTTCAGCTGCCATTGAAAAAGCAGGTTTGACCCAAAAATTAAATGGAACAGGCCCTTTCACCATACTTGCACCCAGTAATGATGCTTTTCATATTATGGGGATTAACAGGCCATCAGATTTTGACAAGATGAACCCCGACACGCTGAAGTTTCTGGTTGAAAGGCATATCCTTGATCGCAGGCTGCTGGTTAGGGATATTCCGGCGAATGGTATTGATGTCCGGTACCATACTCTTGCCGGAACGGAGCTATATACTTCCGTTTTTAGCGGCAGCAAACCATCCATGATTTTTTTTAACGGATCTTATGTCACCAGACAAGATGTAACCATTGCCAACGGGAACCTGTTTGTTCTGCAACGGGTAATGAAGTCGACGGCTAAGACAACGGTACAAAGCTGGTTGGCTGCACATACGCAGTACAGTATTTTTGTAAGTGCACTAAAGAAGTTCGGATATTGGGATGAGCTGGCCACTGATGGTCCATATACCGTTTTCGCACCTAAAAATGAGATTTTCGAAGCGGCCGGACTTACAGCAGAGGTGATAGAGAGTTTAAATCCGGACAGGTATATACGTGCCCGTTTATTTGGAAGCTATGTATTCCGTAAAAAACATTTCTTCATTTCAGATTTCTATGTTATTGCTCAAATTAATAATGATGGTGGGTATAACCGTCCGATTGAGGACGATACCTATTATATGGCGATAGGTGGGGCTGCCGGTGCGTATTATCAAAATACGGCTTACAGCATGGAAGTCAGGACAGCGAAAAATTATCCTTATGAAATTGTTTCCCGGGTTGGAGGGAACTCCCAGATCGGTATAGATAATTTAACGGATAATGGGATTGTACAGGACCTTCAGGGCCTGTTGATTCTGCCAGAGCAAGCATTAAAAAATAATTAACAGGATCTAATTGCATTAAAAAGATGAATATAAAATTATATCAAGCTGGGAATGCCTTAAAACTACTTGCCATTTGCATGTTGTTTTTATCCTTGGTTTCCTGTAGGAAAAAGGAATTCCAACCAGAGGTGGAGGGCGCAAAGATTCCTACCCAGGACCTTACAATTACATTAAAAGAAGTACTCGAGGCCTCTCCATACACCCTGTTTAAAGCGGCCTGGAAAAAAAGCAATATGAACAGTATTCTGGAAAAAAAGGGAAGTAAAGCCCAGTTTACTTTGCTGGTACCCACAGATGCAGCATGTGTTGCGGGTGGACTTACACAGGAGTTCATCAATCAAACCCCTTCTGAGCTCCTGGACAGCATATTGTTGTACCATACATTGATCGGTGCAATAGACGCCAAAACTTTGAGTACCAGAGGTGAAAATACCATTGGAGTGTCTTTACTGACCAATCCGTACCTCAGAGTATTTGGGTATGAGAACCTGTATTTGACGGACGTCTATGCCTACAGGCAATATCTGAATGTTTTTGGTGCAGATCTATATATCAATAACAAAAAGAGAAGTAGTGCGGTACCTACCCAAGCAAAGAATGGTACGCTGTGGCCTATAGATCAGCTTTTGAAAAAGCCAACCAAAACCATCTATGAGGTTTTAAAAGAAGATGGCCGTTTCGGAATGTACGTTGGTATTATGGAGAAAACTGATGAGCTCTGGGACGAGGCCATGGGGGGCATGGTCGACCGCGCTAAATTCAAGATTGGATTATCTGTTTATTCTTATTCAGATCGCAGTCCTAACATTCGGTTTACCTCCATTTTTGCGCCAACAGATGAAGCTTTCCATCAGGCCGGCTTTAAAAATATAGATGATCTGATGACCTTAAACAGCCGTGCTCCACTCCCTTATTTTGATTGGGATACCTACGAAGCGGTAGGCAATGGTTATGTAACAGACACCTTGCTCACCATGCACCGCTGGGGAAGGCTGTTTGAGCCATACAACAATATGGTCGGAAAAGGCCTTCCTATGCCGGATATTTTTTATGCAAACGATCTGAACAACCGTTTGCTGGGAAATTATACGCTAACCACTTCCAATGATGGCAATTTACCGATCTATAAAATGCCATTGGATTTCGGTCTTGATGCCAATGGACGTGTAACTGTTAAAGCCAAAGAATCACCTTATCCGGCAGCGGCAGTCATAGAAAAGGACATCAACACACTGATGGGGCCAATCCATGTGGTTGACCGTTTGATCCCACCAAAGGATTTTAAATTTTAACCGCGCAACTTTTAAAAAGATGAAGAATTTTAAATATATACTCCTGCTCCTGACCATTATTGTATCTGGCTGTAAAAAGGAGACAGAGGATGATGTGAAAGACAACAGTAAGATCAGCGCCATTGTTGCAGATAACTTTAACCTATCTGTTTTCAATACGGCCCTGGTACGCACCGGCCTGGCTAAACAGATTGATCAGGAAGGGCCATTTACAGCTATCGCACCTTCAGACGAAGCTTTCAGGTTGGCAGGTTATCTAAGTACGACCAGTATTCTGTCTGCAGTTCCGGCAAGAATTTCTGCTATTATGAATTACCACATTTTAAACGGACGATATGAGTTTAATAAACTCCCTTTTTTGTTCAACCAGGAAATCAAATCTGCCAATGGCGGAAAGCTTTTTGTTACCCACTGGGTTAAAGGACCAGATACGGTATTAACCATCAATGGTTCAAGAGTGCTCTCGCAAAATATAAAAGCTTCCAATGGACTGATCCAGGTCATTGACCGGGTGCTGGAACCCTATACCTATAGTTATGTAACAGATGCAATTGCATCTGACCGGAACCTGACCTTATTTTATCAGGCTTTACAGCGCGCAGGATTGATAGAGACCTTAACTGGAAAGGGCCCTTATACTGTATTTGCAGCAAATAATGCGGCTATGACAGCTTTTGGGTTAAGTTCTGTTGAGGCCATTAATCAAATGGACCCCGCTGTGTTGCTTCGTTTAATGCGTTATCACATCATTGCCGACCGCAGGTTTGTATATGATTATATATTGAGTACAGGAAGCTCAGGTAAAAGTGAGCAGTCCATGCTGGACGGCAATTCTGTTGAGGTAAAATTAAAGCCTGATCCACAGGTGGCTGGTGCCTTTATCGGGATAGAACTTTTGGGAACCGGGAATACAGCTATGGTGCAATTGGATCGGCGAGATCAGCTCACAGGAAACGGCGTAGTACACACCATTACCAGTATGTTGAAAATCACACAGTAATTAAGATTTTAGAGATGATAGTAAAGAATATACTTCACAAAATATTTTTATTCCTGGTTCTGTTTCTGCCGTTTGCAGCAATGGGACAGGAAACCAGTGGTACTTTGAATGGTACTGTGTTTGATGCTACTGGACAACCTCTTCCGGGGGCTACGGTGATTGCGATCCACCAGCCTTCGGGTACACGTTATGCCACTTCAGCAGATCAGAAAGGACGTTATTACCTTCCTAATTTGCGCATTGGCGGGCCCTACAGTGTAGAGGCGGCGATGATCAGCATGACCAGTGATAAAAAAGAAGGGATCACCATCCGTTTAGGGGCTTCGATCTTATTGAACTTTGCCTTGAAAGACCAGGCGCAGCAGCTGGGGGAAGTGGTGGTCAAAGCAACCAAAAGAGGGGCCCAGGCCAGTACTTTTGGTTCGGGCAAGAACATCAGTGCCGACCAGGTGAAGAACATGGCGACAGTTTCCCGGAGCATCACCGACATCACCCGGTTAGTGCCCCAGGCCACTAAAGACAACAGTTTTGGCGGGACGAACTTCCGCTACAACAACGTGACCATAGACGGGGCGATCAATAACGATGCGATTGGCTTCAGCCCATCTCTGGGCGGCCAGTCTGGTACCTCTGGTATGGCCGGAAGCTCCACCAGAACCAATCCGATCTCTCTGGATGCAATAGAAGACATGCAGGTATATCTTGCTCCCTATGATGTGAAGATCGGCAATTTTACCGGGGGATCGGTAAATGCGGTAACCCGCAGCGGTACCAATACGCTCAGTGGCTCGGTGTATGGCTTTGGCCGTAATGCAGCCCTTACAGGTAAGGACCGCGTGGGTACACTAGGGAAGATGAACAGCGATTTCTACGATTACCAGAGCGGTTTTCGCATCGGCTTTCCACTGATCAAAAATAAGCTGTTCTTTTTCAGCAATGAAGAGATCACCAAAAGACAGGACCCGGCGCAGCTGAAAGCCGGGCAGGCGGAGACCGCCCAGATCCTGAGCCTTGCCGATGCTGGTGCAATCAGCGGCTCTAAGCTGATGGCAGCGGGAACAGCAGGGGATTTCAATACCTATTCCAAATCGCATAAATTCTTTAACCGTTTGGACTGGAACATTAATGACCACCACCAGCTGGCTGTACGGAACAATACCATTATCTCCGAAGCGACCCATATGGACCGCGACCAGCAGGATTTCCGTTTCAGCAGCATGGGCTTTTTACAAAAGAACAACCAGAGCTCTACGGTAGCGGAGCTGAAAAGCCGTTTTGAACATGGCCTTTCCGGTAATTTATTGGTGGGTTATACCCGTGTGAACGATTCCAGGGACCCTTTGGGCGATCCGAGTCTTCCCCAGGTGCAGATTGCCGGGCGTACCCCCGGCACCACCATTTACCTGGGCACAGATCGTGAAGCGAGCATTTTTAACATGAAGCAGCGGACCTTGGAACTGACCGCTAATCTGAGCTGGAACCTGGGCAAACATACGCTGACCATGGGTACCCACAACGAATTGTATAAAATCAATTACGGATTTGTAAACGCGTGGAACGGCAGGGTCGATTACCTGAGCATAGAAGATTATTTAAGCAACAACCCTTACCGGGTACGTGGGGCGTATAACTATAGCAACAACAACCGGGAGGATATCCTGGCCAATCCAGGTGCGATTTTTAATGTGAATATGTACAGCGCCTATTTCCAGGATGAGATCCGGGTATCGGACAAACTGAAAGTGATCCCGGGTTTAAGAGCAGACATGACCGATCTGCCCACCAAACCCGACCTGAGCGATAAAGTCCAAACTGCACTGGCCGATCCTTATTTCGGAACGACCTACAACTATACCCCTTTAAGCCGGATCGGGAACAACTATCTGAACAAGGTGCAACTGTCTCCAAGAGTAGGTTTTCGTTACGACTGGTTTGGCGATCAAAGCCTGATCTTACGTGGAGGAGCAGGCTTGTTTACCGGAAGAATCCCTATGGCCTGGATCGCCTATGCCTTTTACAACACCGGAAACAGTTATGGAGGCTTTGATCAGAAGGCTGATCAGAAACCCTTTGTTCCGGGGAGCAATCCATTGAAAGGCGGGGCTAATGGAATTGGAGATTTTATTGCCGCCAATGGCGCGGTTACCGATAACCGCAACAGTGGAAAAACTCAGGCCGACCTGATTGACAATGGTTTTGTGATGCCGCAAGTGTTGCGGACGAGTCTGGGAATTGACTACAGCACGGCCAGCCAGTGGAAATTTACCCTGGAAGGGATTTACACCAAGAACATCAAAGACGTGCTGTTCCAGCAGTTGAACGTACAGGATAACCCCACGTATTATCCATATGACAAGAACCGTCAGCAACCGGTTTACAGTGGAACAGTAGATCCCCGTTTTTCCAATACCTATCTGCTGAGTAACACCAGTAAAGGCTACCGTTATAGTTTAACCGGGAGTATCAGTAAAAGCATTGCAGAGGCCCTTCAGGCCTCGGTATCTTATACCTATGGGGCATCCAAAGACTTGTCCAATGGAGTAAGGAACTCCATGGAATCCAACTGGCAGCTGAACCAGTCGCTGGTGCCGAATAATCCGACACTGGCCAACAGTAATTTCGATATCCGCAACCGGATTGTGAGTACCATTAGCTATAATAAGGTCTGGAATAAAGCGAATAAAACCAATATCTCGTTGTTTTTCAGTGCACAATCGGGCAGTCCGTTTACCTATGGCATTGTGAACAACAGTGTACAAGGCTTACCACAGCAGGTGAGTCTGGCCTATATCCCTCAACGGGAGGAAGCGGTACGTTTCTTTAGAGACCGGATCAGTGGCGGGCAAAGCATTACAGCCGTGCAGCAGGCCGCAGCTTTTAACAAGCTGATAGATGAGGATAAATATTTAAGCAGCCGAAGAGGTGATTTTACGGAACGGAACAAGGGGCGTACCCCATGGAATGTACAAGCCGATCTGCATCTTTCCCATGATCTTTTTGTGAGCACAACGGGCAAACAATTCATTACCCTTACTGCTGATGTGATGAACCTGACGAACCTGATCAGCAAAAACTGGGGCATCCAGTATTTCTCTCCCAACACCTTTAATTCAACTTCCAGTGTAGGTTTAAACCCGGTGTTGTTTCCACCGCAACAAAATACAGGAGGATATCCGGTATATGAATTTACCTCACCGGGGAAACCTTACAGTATAGATTATTACGGTTCCAGGACGCAGGTGCAATTGGGTGCCAGGTATACTTTTTAAATCATGGATATCAACTTATATAAAAAGAACAACATGAAGAATTTTTTAAATATTTCCAGGGTCTGTCGTATATGGAGTTTCTTTGGGCTCTTTCTGCTCCTGATTGCCGCCTGTAAAAAGGACAAAACAGATATCATGAAGGAGCCTTTGAAAGTAACCGATTATTTTCCGAACAGCGGGAACCAGGGGACCCTGGTGACCATTCAGGGTACTGGATTTGGAAGCAATACAGCTGAAGTTACAGCTGCTTTTTCCGGAACCACGGCCGATATTATCAGCGTTACCCCGAACGAAATTGTGGTCAGATCACCAAAAAACGGAAGTACAGGAGATATTGTATTAAAAGTATCTGGCGAACAAGCTGTGGTGGGAAAATATACTTATCAGGAATTGAGTGTACAAAGCATCAGCCCTGCCAATGGATCTGCGGGTGCACATATTCAGATCACAGGGGCTGGTTTTGGAAGTATAACCGGGCCGGCGCAGGTTTTTATAAATGGAAAACAGGCCCTGGTTGTCAGTGCAAGTGACAACCAACTGGTTGCTGAAGTACCTGAGGCTGCCGGCACAGGACCGGTAACAGTTAAAGTAAATGGTAAAGAAGCCTCAGGTCAGACCTTCAAGTTCCAGTCCATTACCAGTATTAAACCACTAACGGGTGGAAAAGGAACAAAAGTCAGGATAAATGGTTCAGGCTTTGAAGAAGTTACAACGGGTAATTATGTTGATTTTAATGGAAAACAGGCTGTTGTACTCGAAGCGGCTAATGATCATCTGATTGTTGCAGCTCCGGACGGCGTAGCAACCGGACCCTTATCTGTTTCTATCAACAATCAAAAAACAAGCGGGCCTGTATTTACAGTAGTTCCTGTACCGGTAATTCAAACCGTAAGTCCGTTAAGCGGGCCGGCGGGTGCGGTGATGACCATTGCAGGTACAACTTTTAGTCCCCTAAAAGAGGAAAACAAAGTGAGCATCAATGGCAGGGATGTCTCCGTAACTTCTGCCACATCTACCGTCATTACGCTAATCCTGCCCGGAGGAACAGGTAGCGGGAAGATTGTTTTAAGTGTGAATGATCAGGTGGTTCAGGGGCCGGATTTTAAAGACCAAAACCTGGGAATTGCAAAACTGAGCCCGGACAATGGATTAACAGGTACAGAAGTGACCATCACCGGATCAGGCTTTAGCAGTAACCCTGCCTCCAATGTCGTAACCTTTAACGGAGTTGCAGCAGTGGTGAAAAGCGCCAGTGAAAATACCCTGGTGGTTACTGCTCCGCAAGGTTTGAGTACAGGATTGGTAAAAGTTGTCAACGGCAGCCAGACAGCAATATCTCCAACCAATTTTAACCGCGCAGGTGTAATCACCCTGGCAGGTGGTCCGGGTAACAATGATATTTCGGTTTCCAGATTTGGTGGCGGCCTGGTGGTGGATAAACAAGGCAATGTATATCTGCAGGAAATTGACAACAACCGGATTAAAAAAATTACTCCTGATGGTGTAGTCTCTTTATTCGCGGGCAGTCCTTCTTCTCAGGCAGGTAACCAGAATGGACAAGGTTCTGCTGCATTATTTAGTTTCTCTTCAAGCTCTGGCATGGCTATGGACCCCGATGGCAACTTGTTTGTAAGTGATTACGGCAATCAAAGCGTGCGTAAAGTGACCCCTCAAGGCGTGGTGAGTACTTTTGCAGTCAACCTGGGTAACTTTACCGGTAAGATTACCATAGATCAGGAAGGAAATATCTATGTACAGAAATCCTTTCTGGGTGTATGGAAAATTGATAAGAATGGAGTGAAAACAAGTCTGGCCCAGGGAACCAGTGTGAAAGAAGATTCCCAGCCGGCAGTTGCGGGCTCTGACTTTTACTGGGTAGATTATGAGGGGATTCTGCTCAGCAGACAAAATATAGCTACGGGAGTCAACATCAGAGGATGGGCAGGCGGAAATTTTGGCTACCAGGATGGAATTGGAACCCGTGCAATGTTTGCCGGGCTCAGAGGGATTGTTTACGATGGAAATGGCAACTTGTATCTATCCGACTATGGAAATAACGCCATCCGTAAGGTAAATATCGCCACTCAGGAAGTCACTACAGTGTTTAAATCAGAGAGAGGCTATAAAAATGGAAGTCTGGCTGAAGCACAGATGAATTTTATTGCGGATGTAACCATAGATAAGGATGGTAGTGTCTATATCCTTGATCTGAACAATAATGCGATCAGAAAAGTCTTTTTGAAATAATCCAGTTTAGTTTTTAATGCGCTCTAACGGGCTGGCTAACAGCCAGCCCGTTTTTTATTTCTATTTTTTAGAAAACAATTAAACCAAAACTATTTTTGCCAGTCATAGCTATTGAAACCGATACGATACGCTTAACCAAAACCTGCTATGACTTTAAAATTCTACTCTTTTGCTACGGTTACTTTACTGCTTGGCCTTTCTTATTTACCCGCATTTTCTCAAAAACTACCTTCTGCCCAGGAAAACAGTTTAATCGCCCCCGCAAACATCAGAATTGACGGAAAAAATAAAGAGTGGGGCACAGGGCTCCAGGCTTACAATAAGAGTACAAACCTCCAGTATACCATCTGCAATGATGATAAAAATTTATACCTCATTGTAAAATCCACTGATGTGCTGAACAACAGGAAGATCCTTGCCGGGGGTATTACCTTTGGTATAAATCCTGATGGCAAAAAGAATGAAAAAGAAAGTATCCAGCTCACCTTTCCCGTGATCACAGCTTCTGCAGGCTTTCGAGGCGGAAGAGGAGGCGGAGGTGGTGGCTTTGGCGGAGGCGGACGTGGTCAAAGAGGTGGCGGACAAGGAAGAGGTCAGGGAAAAGCCATGCGGGAATCTGCTAAGGAAAGAGATTCCATTATGGCTGCCGGTCAGAGGAGCCAATTACTCCAGGCAAAGGAGATCAGACTTAAAGGCTTTAAAAACACAGCCGATTCGGTGGTGTCTATCTATAATGAATTTGGTATTAAGGCATTTGCTTCCATTGATGGAGAAAATGCCTTTTTTTATGAAGCAGCCATTCCATTTGAAGCCTTGGGAATTACAAAGGGTTATACCGGAGTTTTAGCTTATCATATTCTGCTGAGCGGCTTGCAATTGAAAGATTTCAATGGCGGTGGCGATCCCGAACTGACCAGCCCAACAGACTTCTGGGGCAAATATACTTTGGCTGCAAAGTAATACACAGACACACAAATAAACCAAACATACCTTTTTATGAACTATTCTTATGCGCTATTGCTGTGCCTTTTTTTTAGTTCCATGTACGTCCGGGCCCAGCGACCCGGGAAGCAGGAACTTCCGCCACCACTTGCCCTCAGGGAAATCAGTGGAATTGTCAAAGACTCTACAGACCTTGGAGTCATTGGGGCTACTGTAACCCTCACTTCTCCTAAAGACACTTTAAAAGTAAGTACCAATACCGATGGGATCTTTGTTTTCAAAAATGTAAAGTCTGCAACTTATACTTTGATGGTGCAAAGCATAGGTTATATCCCTACTAAAGCCATGCGTTACAAACAAAATGACGCTGTTGCAAGAATTGTCATGGATCCGATTGTCCTTCAGGAGCAGAAAAACAACCTGAATGAGGTGGTGATCAATGGCACGCCCTCCATCACCTATAAAACTGACACGGTTGAGTACAAGGCCAGCGATTATATTGTCCGGCCTAACTCAACTGTAGATGAACTGCTCAAAAAAATGGAAGGAATGGAGGTTGGAAATGATGGTACACTGGTTCACCAGGGACAGAATGTAACCAAGGCCAAATTAAATGGAAAGGAATATCTGGGCGGCGATATCGCCAATGCAATTAAAAACCTGCCAGCCGAAATTGTAGATAAGATCCAGATCGTAGACGATTATGGAGACCAGGCTGCAAGGACCGGGATTAAAGATGGCGATCCTGAAAAGATCCTGAACATCACCACCCGGGTAGATAAATCTGTTGGAAATATGCTGAATGTTAACGGTGGTGCGGGAAACAACAAGCGCTATGATGCCGGGTTATTTGGTACCCGCATCAATGGCAATCAAACGATTGGTGTGAATGCCAAATTCAACAATACCGTCAATGGTGTAGTTTCCAGTGGTGATAATGGCGGTGGTGGCGGTGGAGGAAGAGGGCAGGGCGGAGGAGGAAACAACAGTGGCAGCAGCGGAGGTGGAAGCGGTGGCACCACTACCACAGGTAATGGCTCCTTCAGCATACGGGAAAAACTGGGTAAAAAAGTAGACCTGAATTTAAACTATGGTTTTTCTACCACCAAAGTAAGGTCCTTAAATGACAGTTATTCGGAAACACCTACTGTACTTAATGATTCTACTTTTTACACCTACGCAACCTCTACAAGTGAGAGTAAGAACCTCACAAAGAACCATAACTTCCGGGCAGAAATAGAAGCGAACCTGGATAGTAATAATTTCCTGCGGATTATTCCAACACTGAAGTATAGTTCTACCAGCAGCAGCAGAATGTCGAACGTTATTCAAACTGGATTTCTGCACCAGAATCGTACCGGGGTAAACAGCAGTACAAATAAAAAACCTCAGCTTGGGACTTCTGTATTTTACCAGCATATTTTTGCCAAACCCAGAAGAAACTTCTCCGTTCAGGCCGATCTGAACAGCAATGACCAGGATCAGGAATCTGAACAGGATACCAAAATTATTTACTATCTGAACCAGGCTGAAACGGAACAAAGAGACTCTGCTGTAAATCGTATTATTGCACGTAAAAATTTGCAGAAGAATTATCGGGGAAGTTTTACTTATGTAGAGCCCTTAAATGCGAATACCCAGATGGAGTTAAATGCTCAGGTAAATTATAACGGGTATGACAATACGGCAACCACCAGGAATATTGTAAATGGCGGGCCAGATCATATCATAGACTCGCTCAGCAATATATACAATTACTCCTTTACCCAGGGTAGAATTGCTTTAAATTACCGTTATGGAGTTGGTCCTCTGTCGAAGGTGCGGTTCTCTGTGGGTATAACGGCTGTACCAACCCTGCTTTCAGGAACTAAAGTAAGTTTGGGAACCACGACCAGTAGGAACAGCTTTAATGTGATCCCAATTGCCCGTTTTGAGTACTTATGGTCCAGACAGGAAAAAGTAGCGATTAACTATTCCGGAAATGCTGTTGAGCCTTCTTTTGATCAGATCCAGCCGGTCAGGGATGTATCTAATCCGCAAAATCCTATTGTGGGTAACCCGAATTTGCTGTCCACGTTTGTGCATTCTGTTAATGCAACTTATAATAACTATATCGCGAATTCGAAACTGAACTTTAATGTCAATATAAACGGGTCTATGACAGAGAATGCAGTCATCAGCAATAATGTGCAGATTGTGGACCAAAGCGTAAATTTACCTACACCAGTTTATATTACTGAAACCCGTTATCTGAATACAAATGGAGTATATAAGATTGGGGGAAATTACTCCGTGAGCAAGCAGTTAAGCGACCGTAAATACAATCTTTCGTTTAGCGGGTCAGCTAGTTATGACCACCGCTTGTCTATGTATACTTCCTTAAAGAACATCAATACGGTACAGACTTTTATCGAGCGTGTAGGACCTCGTATGAATCCGAACGACTGGTTTGAAATTAATCCGAATGTGTCTTATAATTATACCAAGTCCGACAACAGCCTTCCTAATTTTCGGGATACCAAAACCAATACTGTGGCGCTGAATGTAGATGGTAAGATATATTTCTGGGATACCTTTTTGTTTGGCTATAGTGCCAGTAAGAATTATGTAAGCGGGATCAGCGCAAATATTACCTCTAATCCCTTTGTGGTGAATATGTATCTGGAGAAGGAATTGTTTAACCGCAGGGGTAGATTGACTTTACAGGCCTTTGATCTTTTGAATCAGAATAATTTTGTAAACCAGGATGTTAGTGCAAATGGTACGATTACGCAGACAAAATCTAATGCGTTGAGCAGGTATTTTATGTTGAGGTTTAGCATGAGGTTGCAGAAATGGAGTGGGATAAAGGGGAGAAATGGCAGAGGGGTGATGCGTAGGGGGGATGGCAGTTTTATGTAGGAGAATTTTGGAAAATTTTGTATGCTGTTTCGGGGCTGCCGATCTCAGGCGGGCTGAAAAAGCCCGCAGGCATCGAATGCTCCCTCAACAGCATACAAAATTTTCTGAGCAAATTGCAGAGGGAGGGGGACCAGGAGGGTGTATTAGGGTGATATAGCATGGGTTTAATTGCAGGACGCGTGAGTAGTAAGGGATGTTATTAGGAGGGTGTATTCGCAGATTGGAGTTTAATTGCGGGGCGTGTTGGTTGAATTGTTTATTTTTTGCAGGTTGTGAGTAAGAGATGGAATTGTTACTTAGTTTTTATAGTTGAGGCTTAGTTTGTTGAGGGTAGATCACTTAAAAAAGACGTATTTTTGACGTATTGAACACAATTCTTCAATTTTCAAGTTGTTTATTTGTCGATTGAACATTCAATTTCTTTCTTAAAATACCTTTATGGACACTCATACAAAAGCTAAAAAGACCACTTCTATCGTACCGCTCGTAACCATGACCCTGCTTTTCTTTATGTGGGGATTTATTACCTGTATGAATGATATTTTGATCCCGCATTTGAAGGAGCTTTTTCAGCTGAGTTTTTTTGAGTCTATGCTGGTGCAGTTTGCTTTTTTTGGGGCTTATTTTATTGGGTCGCTGATTTATTTCCTGATTTCACATTATAAAGGAGATCCAATTAATAAAGTAGGCTATAAAAAAGGGATCATTGCAGGTGTATTGCTTTCTGCAATTGGATGTTGCCTGTTTTACCCGGCAGCAAGTTTCTCTGTCTATGGCTTTTTTCTTTCGGCTTTGTTTGTACTGGGGCTGGGTTTTACTATTCTGCAAATTACAGCCAATGCTTATGTGACCCTGCTTGGGCCTGAAGAGAGCGCCTCCAGCCGTTTAAATTTGACACAGGCTTTTAATTCATTTGGTACGACCATTGCCCCTGTATTGGGCGGTCATCTGATCTTTTCGCTGTTTTTAGACAATGGTAAGGTTACAGCAGATTCAACACGGATCCCTTACCTCATCTTTGCCGGAATTTTAGTGCTATTGGCTGTGGTGATTAATAAAGTGAAGCTTCCATCCTTTAGCTCAGAAGAATCGGAAAGTCATGGTGGTTTGGGCGCACTTAAATTCCCTCAGCTAAAACTTGGTATCCTGGGTATTTTCTGTTATGTAGGTGCAGAGGTGGGAATTGGAAGTTTATTGATTGCATTCATGAGCCAGAAAGACATTATGAACCTGCAGGAAGTGGTGAGTAAAAATTACTTGTCCTTATACTGGGGCGGTGCCATGATCGGAAGATTCCTTGGGGCTATTTCCTTGAGTGGACTGGATAAAACCAAGAAAATCATTTATATGGTACTGACTTCCGCTGTCGTATACCTGCTGGTATTTAGTATCGTTGATCTGAGCTTTGCCCAGACCAGTTTCTTTATTGTATTTATCGTCCTTAATCTAATCGCTTTTCTAGTTGGAAAATCGGCTCCGGCACGTACATTGGTGCTTTTTGCAGGGATCAATATTGCTTTAATCCTTGTTTCAGTGTTTAGTACAGGACCAATGGCTTTATATCCAATTCTGGGAATTGGTTTGTTCAACTCCATTATGTTTTCCAATATCTATACGCTGGCCATATCCGGACTTGGTAAGTACGTTAGCCAGGGTTCTTCCTTATTGGTTATGGCCATCCTGGGCGGAGCTATAGTGCCGTTGATCCAGGGTGCCCTGGCAGATAGTATTGGGATACAACAATCTTTTTTCCTGCCGGCAATTTGTTATGCTTACATTCTGATCTTCGGATGGTATTGTATGAAGAAGGTTCAGGTGCAGGAAGGGGAGAAAGTACATACTAACCATTAATTTAAAGTTATGAAAGGAAAAGCTATAACCGGATTGTTCATGTTGATGCTGCTGTGCACTGTGGGCGGTTTTGCACAAACCCAGCCAAAGCAGTTTACTGGAGCCAAGGCGGTACTAAAACACTATAAGGCACTTTATGTGTTGAACAGTGGCGATGAAAAGAAAATTACGGGGACATTGCGGAATTTAAAAAATGCATTGGATGATCCCCGGCTTAAAGGAAAGCTGGAAGTGGAGCTAATCGCCTTTAGTGATGGGGTAGCTGTTTATCAAAAAAGTGGTCCCTTTGAAAAAACTTTACTTGAATTACAGGCCAGGGGTGTACTTCTCGCACAGTGTGAGAATACAATCCGGGAAAGACATATTGATAAAACGGAGCTTTTTGACTTCATCAGCTATGTTCCAAGCGGTAACGGAGAAATTATCATTCGTCAGCAACAAGGCTGGGCAGTTGTGCATCCATAAAAACCTTTGGGAAACGGATATCAGGTTCTTTAAAACGAAAATTATAATATTTGTTGCTAAATAATATAATAAATGCAATGATTCATGGGAAATTGAAAAAATCCTGTAATTTTAGCGCGAAACTGAATTAGAAATTATACATGTTAACAGTAGAAAAAATTGGGGGCACCTCTATGAGTGCCCTTAACGAGGTTATAAACAATATCATCTTATTTGAACGCAGCGGCAAAGAACTTTACAACCGGGTTTTTGTCGTATCTGCATTTTCGGGCGTTACCAATATGCTCCTGGAAAACAAGAAAACAGGGGCACCTGGGGTTTACCACCGCATTGCAAAATATCAGGATTTTCACCGCCCTTTAAAGAATCTGATTGTTCAGTTAAAAGCGATAAACAAACAATACAAAAGTATTGGTTTGGATCTGGCACTTGCCGATCAGTTTATTGAAAGTCATATCAAAGAAGCAGAAACGTATCTGGAAAATCTGGCCAATATACTGGCTTCCGGATATGTAAGTAAAACAGGTATTCTGCAGGCAGCCCGGGAAATTTTGGCGTCTATCGGAGAAAGTCATTCTGCTTTTAATTTTACCAATATTCTGCAAAACAAAGGTATTAATGCTACACTTGTTGATTTGAGTGGTTTTGGAGATCATCATGCATTTACCATAGATCAACGGATCAAGCATGCTTTCAAGAACATTGACCTAGAAAATACCATTTGTATTGTAACCGGTTACGCAAAAGGTACAGAAGGAATTATGCGTGAATTTGACAGGGGATATTCTGAAGTCACTTTTAGCAAAATTGCTGGTTTCTTAAAACCAAAAGAAGCCATTATACATAAGGAGTATCATTTATCTACAGCAGATCCTGGTTTGGTTGGCATAGAAAATTGCATTCCGGTAGGCTATACCAATTATGATATAGCAGACCAGCTGGCCGATGTAGGTATGGAGGCCATCCATCCAAAGGCCTCAAAGCCCCTGGAAATCGGAGGGATCAACCTGAGGATTAAGAATACCTTTGAGCCGGCACATCCCGGTACACTGATTACCAGAGAATTTGTTTGTGAACACAAACGTGTTGAAGTTATTACAGGTACAGATAAACTCCTGATCATTGACATTTATGATCCATCAATGGTTGGCAGTGTTGGCAGTGATTTGCACATTATGCAGACTTTCCATAAACACAATGTCAGTTATACCTTTAAGGCCACCAGTGCCAACAGCATCTCTATTGTAATCTGGGAACAGGATTTTAATAAAAAACTGATCAGCGACCTGGAAGATGATTTTGAAAAGATAACCGTAGAAAAGGTGGCCATGGTCTGTTTGCTGGGCTCAAATATGGACGAACCAGGTTTACTTGGAAAAAGTGCATTAGCACTTACAGAAAGCGGAATAAATATTAAGAGTGCGGGTTTTGCCTTGAGAAAAGTCAACATCCAGTTCTTAATTGCCCGTGAAGATTTTAAAACCGCAATTATTGCCTTGAACAAAGCCATGAGCCAGGCATAATTAGGCTATAACATTCTTAAAAGCACAAGCCGGCAATCTTCAAAATTGCCGGCCTGTATACTTAAACAACCTGAATTACTTTAAGGTTTCTTTAATCGTTCCGCAAGTGAGCATGCTTTCTCCAAAATAAGGGTTTTTGATTTCTCTGGAGTTGGTTACCCAGTCTGCGCCTTTGTCGTTAGAGGCCATAGGGCAGTGTGCGATATACAACTCGCCGCCACCCATTCCTCCTTTTTTAAGCAAATCAATGAAATTGGTGCTTAATGCAGCAAATTCTATTCTCTGCGCTTCTATATCATTAGTAGCTGCAATTTTTGAAGCCAGGCTGCTTATGGAGCCCGCACCCGGGATTTTCTTAGCACCTAGTTCAATAGCGGCAGCTGCTACCTTTGCTTCTGTCGCATCCGCTTCAACAAGTGCAGCGGTGAGGTGCTGATAATACGGATAGATGGCATTCAACTGGTCATCTTTTAAACTAACGGCCTCACTTGTCTTTGAACTTGCCGTACTTTCTTTGACTACCTCCTGCTGATCTTGTTGTACCGAACTGGTACAAGCAGCAGCAAATAGAGCCGCCACGGTCAATGTAATTAAGGCATATTTTGTTGTTTTCATTTTTCATTTTTTTATTTGTTCCATTTACATTTTCATTCCCGCCATAGGGTTTTTTCCTTTTTTGAGGATATATTCGCTATAGAGCAGGTAAGCACCTGTAACCACCACCAGATCTCCTTCGGCTAAACCCTCTTTAATCTCTACCTGATCTGCACTTTCTACACCTGTTTTGACCATTCTGGGTTCAAACTTACCTTTTGAAGGCTCTACCCATACATGCATACCTTTTCCTTCCCGGATCACAGCATCAACGGGAATGCTCAGGACCCCTGCCTTATTTGTGTTGGAGGGTACAAAGATATTGGCTTGCAAGCCAGGCTGCCATTGCCCGGAAGGATTTGGAATTGCCCCTCTTATTTGTATCAGCTGGCTGTTTTCCTGTAAAGCAGGGCTGGAAAACTGAATTGTAGTCAGCTGAGGCTCATTCTCCCATCCAGGGATGACTACTTTTACACGCTGCCCGTTCTTTATACTACCCGCTTCCGCCGGATAAATATCGGCTTCTACCCATAGGGAATGATAACCTTCCATGCGCAGAATCGGACTGCCTTCCGAAACATATTGACCTTCGCTTACTGAAAGTTCGGCTACTGTACCATCTGCTAGGGCAGAATAAGTTACATAAGGGTCGGTTTTTTTGGAGCTTTCCAGTTTTTGTACCTGTGCATTAGACTGTCCATACAAAAAAAGCTTGGCCTTTGCAGATTTTAAGATCTCCCCGAAAGTTTTGTCTGCCGGGAACTGTGTAGCCTGAGCCTTAGCCAGCAGGTATTCCTGTTGCAAAGCTGCCAGTTGCTCGGAGTAAATCTTATAAATGGGCTGACCTTTATGGACCTTTTCTCCCGTTTGCCGTACATATAATTTTTCAAGACGACCCGCCACACGACTGGATAGAAAGGCTGTCTGGTCTGGATTCACCACCAGCCGGCCATTCAACTGTTTATAGGTTTGCAGCCCGTTCAGGCCAACCGCCATCTTGGTAATATTGGCCAGGGCCATCTGATCATCGTTTAAATTCAGGCCTGCCTCGGCAGCATTCTTTTCAAACTGAACCAAGTCCATCCCGCAGATGGGACAGGTACCCGGTTTGTCCTGCACAATCTGCGGGTGCATAGGGCAGGTATAGGTTTGTACTTTAACCCCGGCTTTAGGTTTGCCGTTACCCTTTTCAGAGTTGCATGCGCTTAAAAATACAGCTGGTGCGAGTGCCACGATGGCAAAATTTCTTATAAATGCTTTCCTTTCCATAAGATTATACCCCTTCATTTTTAGTCTTGATAAAACTTTCGCTATCAATTAAGTAATAGGCGTTTTTAGCCACCTGCCACTGTCCAATCTCCTCCAGTACCTGGATTTCCTTATCCTGCTGAATGCCTGTTTTTACCAGTTTGGGAACGAAAACTTGTCCTTCTTTTTTGAAAACCACCATTTGATTCCCCAGTGATACAACAGCTTCTTTAGGCAGCCAAAATCCTTTTGAAGCCAGCATGGGCAATTGTCCGGTAAGCAGTTCGCCAACCTGCAGGTTGTTGTTTTTTAGATATACCCTGGCCAGTACAAAATTTTCTCCAGCATTAAATACCGGTTGTACCAGTCCAATTTTACCTGTAAAACTTTGTGTTTTATCGGCTGTTCTTTGAACGATTACTTTGCTTTGCTTGCTGAGGTTTGCAGCTACTGCAGGTCTCAGCGAAAACTCTGCGACCAATTCACCGGCCTGGTAAACTGTAAAGATATTTTGCCCGGCATTGAGGTACTGGCCCTCACGAAGCAAAACGGCAGTTAGAGCAGAAGCTTGTGAAGCCGCGCTGCTGGCTGCCGGACTTTCGGAAGTACCCATAGCATCCATACCCCCAGCTGCGGCGGGAGCGCTTTGCAGAGCGGGAGCAGGCGTGGAACCGCTTGGTTTCTCAAGAATATATCCTGATGCATTGCTGTATAAAGGAATGCGGTAGGAGATCTTCCCGGTTTTCAATACACTTTGTATTCCAGCCTCCGTCATGCCCAGCAAACGAAGCCTTTGTTTAGCCGGCTGTAACATTTGTTCCTGATCACCTGAACGTTGGATCAACAATAATTCCCTTTGGGCAGCCGCCAGATCTGGTGAATAGATCTCCAAAATAAGCTGACCTTTTTTTACCGGCTGATAATTGTATTTGATGTATAATTTCTCAATCCGGCCGCTTACCCGACTGGAAATACTCACCTGGTTTCTGGTGTCATAGGTTGCACGACCCTGTACCTGGTCAATATAGATTCTGGAACCCGAACTGGCTTGTATCACCGGTATTCTGGCAATTACCTGTTCATTGACAGGTTTAAGTAAGTAGTTCAGACTCGTGTCCCTCCGGTCATGGTCCATTGCCATTGCTTTTTTCTGATGATGATCCGGGTCTGGAGCAGGCTTATTCTGGCGGCAGGCTGTAAAACCGGCCATCGCCAGTACCAGCAGGCTAGCGATATAATTCCTTTTCATAATCAATAATCATTTGATATAATTTCATTTTTTCATCCAGCACATTGTTCTGCATCATGGTCAGGGCCTCCCAGGAACCCATTACAGCCGTAATCTGTAACTTGTTTTCCTGATAATTGGCAAAATCTGCATCCATGGTCTTCTTCAGTGCAGGAACAATTTTGTCTTCCATAGCGGCAATCCTTTTTTCCATACTCTGGATCTCGTACTGCATACCGTAAAGCATCCCCTGGCTTTCCTGCAGCATACCGGAGCGTTCTTTCTCCATGGCCTGTATTTCGTAATTCATAGCCTTCACTTCCGATTTATACATTCTGGAAGACCAGGGTGCAATCGGAATACTGATCATGCCCATCACACTATAAGCCTTGGGCATCATTCCACTTAAAGGAGACATGTGGTCAAAACGAAGTTTGAAATCGGGCTTTGCCTGTGCTTTCATCGCGCCCACACCCAGTTTCATGGAACGGATATTTTGTTCCATTTGCAAAATATCTTTACGTTGACGGGCCAATAGTGTGGTATCCAAGGCTGATTCAGGAATAAACTTTGGCGTATGAGTAGTATCTATTTGCAGTTCCTGGTTTCCTGGCAAGTTCATCAGACTGTTGAGCCAGGCCTTTGCCTTTGCAATATCACCCCGCTGCATGCGGATCATGTTCTGGTTCTCTTCAATTTTTGCACTTGCTTTATACACACCCGACAGCTGACTCTGATTATACGGATAACGGATTTGCTCGATTTTTTTCATCATCTGCATAATCTTGTCGTTTTCCTGTAAGATCTGAATACGCTGGCTGGCTACAATCCAGGTATAATACAAGCTTTTTGCCTGAGCCTTAAAGGTATTCATGGCTATAGCCCGGCCAGCCATTTCCACGTCACCTTTGGATTCGATATAACGTTTCTGGGCATTTTGTTTAGCTGGATTTGGGATGTCCTGTTCCAGCTGGAGCATCACAGAGCCTTTGTCTCTGTCGTCCATCACCACTTGTCCTGGGTAGGGGGTCATAAATGTTCCTACACCAACCATTGGCGCCATCCATGCTGTACCTGCCTTCGCTTTGTATTTATAACTTTCTGCTTTTAAGGCATAGGTCTGTAACAATAAATTGTTTTTTTCAATGCGGTTTAAAATGGTATCCAGTTTAACCGGAGCTTGCTGTGCCAGTAAAGGAGCAGGCAAGAACAACAACAAAAAGGTCCATTTATTAATGCTGAACATCGTGTACCTCCAATTTTCCATATTTTTTCAATTCATATTCTTTAGCCATCAAAAAGATCAGTGGGGTTACCAGCAGGATATGTGTAGACGAAGTCAGTACGCCGCCAATCATAGGTAAAACAATAGGCTGCATCACATCTGTACCTACACCTGTTGCCCACAATACCGGGATCAAACCAAACAGAGAGACACAAACCGTCATCAGTTTTGGACGCAGTCTTTTTGCCGCACCCCGGACTACAAATTCCCGCAGATCTTCTTTCGTAATCGTTTGACTGGAGTTCCCTTTCAATTTGATCAGTTGCCCCATGGCGTCGTTCAAATAGATCACCATTACAATTCCGGTTTCTACCGCAATGCCAAATAAAGCAATAAAGCCAACGGCAACTGCAACCGATAAATTGACACCCCAGAAATAGATAATATAAGCACCGCCAATTAAGGCAAACGGAACCGTGATCAAACTTAAAAATGCTTCTCTCAATGATTTAAAGGCAAAATATAGAGAAAAGAAAATGATCAGCAGTACGATAGGGGCAATCCACAACAAGGTTTGCTGTCCACGGATCAGGTTTTCATATTGACCGCTCCATTCCAGAAAATAACCCTCCGGCAAAATACCGCGGGAACTGTTGATCTTATCAATAGCCTCTTTTACCGTGCTGCCCAGATCCCGGTCACGTACGTTAAACATTACTGCACCTCTTAATAAAGCATTTTCAGAGTTGATCATTGGTGGGCCATCTTCAAAACCTACATCTGCAACGGCAGATAAAGGGATTTCACCCATGGCGGCCGACTGAACAGGAATGCGTCTGATCCTTTCTACACTGTTTCTGAATTCCTGAGCCAAACGCACACTGATGGAAAATCGCTGGCGGCCCTCAATGGTATTGCCAATATTAGCGCCGCCCAATGCCGATTCTATCGTTTCGTTGATCTGGTCTATGCTTAAACCATATCTGGCCAGCTCTCCCCGGCGTACGTCAATAGAGAGATATTTACCACCGGTAACCGGATCCACATAAAGATCACTTATGCCTTTTGTGCCCTCCAGCGCCAGCTTTACCCTTTCAGAAACGGCAGCCAGGGTATCCAGATTTTGTCCGTATACTTTAATACCTACATCTGTTCGTATACCGGTAGCCAGCATATTGATCCGGTTAATGATGGGCTGGGTCCAGCCGTTTACAACACCCGGTATCTGTAATTTTTTGTCCAGCTCATTAATGATGTCTTTTTTTGTCATCCCTTTCCGCCATTGTGCTTTTGGTTTCAGCATAATGATGGTTTCAATCATACTGATCGGAGAATTATCAGTGGCTGTGCTGGCACGGCCAGCTTTTCCCAAAACTTTATCTACCTCAGGAACAGATTTAATAATCTTATCCTGAACCTGAAGGATGCGTTTGGCCTCTCCATTGGAAACATCAGGTAAAGTAACCGGCATAAACAGGATACTTTGTTCATCTAAAGGCGGCATAAATTCGCTGCCCAGATTTTTAAGCAGGGGAATGGTGATCAATAAAGCGATTACATTGATGGCAATCGTTGTCTTTCTCCATTTCAATACAGTCCTGATTACGGGTTCATAGAACCGTTCAAGTACCCGGTTAATGGGGTTGGCATGATCGGGGCGGAATTTACCCTTCATAAAAAAGGAGATCAATACAGGAGCCAGGGTAAGCACCAGTAAGGCATCTACAATCATAATGAAGGTTTTTGTATAGGCCAGGGGATGGAACAATTTCCCTTCCTGACCAGTGAGCATAAATACAGGCAGAAAGGAGGTGATGATAATGATGGTGGCAAAAAACACCCCCCTGGAAACCTGTTTGCTTGATTTCTCTATGATCTGTAACCGTTCTTCTTCTGAGATCCAGTCCGGACTTTTCTTGAATAAATTTTTAAACCAGGTCATCATAATTCTTTTGTTTTCTGCTGTTCATTCTGCCATTGTTCATAGCGTTCTGAAAGGTGTTTATAGGCATTTTCACTCATCACAATGCCGTTGTCTACAATTACCCCAATGGCCAGGGCAATACCGGTTAAAGACATGATATTGGAAGAAATGCCAAAAGCATTTAATAAAATAAAACTTGCTGCAATGGTAATCGGGATCTGAATAATGATACTCAGTGCACTGCGCCAGTGGAACAGGAATATGATCACCACCAGTGAGACGACGATCATTTCTTCAATCAGGGTGTTTTTAATAGAATCTACAGACTCCTGGATCAAATGACCACGATCATAGACAATATCAAATTTTACCCCTTTAGGCAGTCCCTTAGAGACCTCTTTCATCTTGGCTTTGACCCTGTCAATTACCGCAGCTGCATTTTCGCCATAACGCATCACTACAATACCACCAACGCGCTCTCCTTTTCCATCCTGATCAAAAATGCCCAGCCGGGTTTCACCTGTCATTTGAACAGCCGCCACGTCTGAAACCTTTATCGGGATTCCTCTCTGATTTTTAATCGGGATATTGCCAATCTCCTCCATTGATTTCAGATAGCCCGAGGTTTTGATGATGTAACCGATGTCGCTCATCTCAAACTTCCGGCCTCCGGATTCATTGTTATTGGCCCGTACAGCGGCGATAACCTCTGGAACAGTTAACTTATAATACAATAATTTATTTGGATCTACAGCAATCTGGTATTGTTTCTGAAAGCCGCCAAAAGAAGCAATTTCACTTACGCCAGGTACGTTTTGTAAAGCAAATTTAACATACCAGTCCTGGATGGCGCGCTGTTCACCAAGGTCGGTGTCTGGAGCATCCAGGGTATACCATAAGATATGGCCAACGCCGGTGCCATCAGGGCCCAGTTGCGGTGCAACACCGGTAGGGAGGGAGCGGGTAACGGTGCTGAGTCGTTCCAGGACACGTTCCCGTGCCCAGTAAATGTCTACATTATCTTCAAAGATCACATAGATAAAGCTCATTCCAAACATAGAAGAACCACGAACATATTTGATTTTTGGGATGCCCTGAAGGTTTGTGACCAGGGGATAGGTAATCTGGTCTTCAATAAGCTGCGGAGACCTGCCCATCCATTCTGTAAATACGATAACCTGGTTCTCGGACAAATCGGGTATGGCATCTATGGGGTTCTTTTTTACTGAAATCGCACCCCACACAAACAGACCTGCAGCAAGAAGCAAGACTATCCATCGATTTCTTAAAGACCATTCTATAATTCTGTGTACCATTTTTTGTTTTTTCAAAAAGAGACTGTCTGAAAAGCTGCGCTCGTTTAAAACAACTCCTTTCAGACAGTCTCAGCTGTTAGTGTTTATTCGCTTTTTTCGAAGATTTGCTGCCTGCACGGTCATACTGACAGCAAGATGGCAATGCCGAATAAGCAGCTTCCGAAGCTTTGAACTTTGGCGTGTCATAGCCTGCATTGGCCACTTTTTGCTGCACATCGTCCAGACTTACCTTAGAAGCATCATAACTTACAGCAAGCATTTTGGAATCTTTATTCCAGTTTGCCGAACTTACACCAGGTACCTTTAAGGCCTTTTCTATGGTTTTTTTGCACATGCCACAGTTACCAGATACTTTGATGCTGTCTGTTTTAGACTGTGCAGATACAGCACCGCCAAGGAAGACCAAAAGGGCCACCGATAAAAATCTCAATGATTTCATTGTTTTAAAATTTGGGTTTGAAAAAAATGGTTATATAAAATGTGGCCAGAGGAATACTATGGCCTGTACACGAATGTGCAGAGAATTAGAGCAGGAATTTTATATTCTGAAGGTACAGTTGCGGATAAAAACAGGCGTATCACCTATTAATGGAGGCGCATGACTTAAGGATGCCTTACCTGTTTCCAGAGGTACAGGAATATAGGCTAAATTCCAGTTTGTTCTATCCGGTTGAAGGGCTGGAAGCGGTTGAAACTGGTAAAGCGTTGTTGATGCTTTTTGCGATTTGTCAACCTTTGCCTGTTTGTAATCGTCTTTGCAGCAGGACTTACCGGAGCTTTTTTTCGGCGCCTTGCAAATCTTGCACATGGTACTTTCAGGTTGGGTAAATCCCCAGCTGGCTAATTTGCCCATGCAATAATGAAAATGCACAGTCATCCCACTGGTTGTACCCAGGTAAAAGAGGATGAGTAAAGTGAGCAGTGATCTTTTCATTATAAAGCAAATGTAAAACAAATGGATTAATTAAATTTATATAATTTTTAAAACATGTTATATAATTTCGTAAATCACATACATGCTAAGAAATACTAAAGGTGACAGGTCCCTTAAAGAGAATGTGATGCTGGCAGCGTCTACTGCTTTCGTTGCAGGTGTGATTAATGTAGCGGGAGTTATTGCTTTTTTTGCTTTCTCTTCCAATATTACAGGACATGTTGCCAATCTGGCAAAACACATTGTATCTCTGGATTTGAATGACATTACCACACTTGTTCTTTGGCTGCTGGCTTTCTTCCTTGGGGCTTTTCTATCCAGTTATATTATTAAATCCCATAAGAAGGGGAGCCCGTACAGAACCCACTCTGTTCCGATCATGATAGAAATGCTGGTGCTATTTGCGGTGGCTTTGTACAGTGATTTGTTTTACAGGGGCGGTCCTGTAGAAAGCGAAGTCATTATTGGGTGCATTTTATTTTCTATGGGTTTACAGAATAGTGTGGTCAGTATTATTTCTGGCGGACTGGTTAAATCTGCGCATTTAACAGGGTTAATGACCGATATGGGCGCTGAAACGGCAGAATATTTACATCCGAAAACAAATGACCGCGTTGTTATCAAGCATAAACTCTATGTGAGATGTGCTATTTTCTTCTTCCATATTTTTGGCGGATTGATAGGCGCGTATTTCTTCTATTTATACAAATTCGAAGTTTTTTATGCTGTTCCTCTGATCTTACTGGTTATTATTTATTATGACTTGTTTCCTTTATGGATGCATAAGTTTATGCATAGGTTTAAAAGAACCAGTCATTAACAGGTTCTTGTTGTGGGCAAATGCATACCAGTCTTGGGGCAGATTCATAGGAGCTTCGCAAAAAGTACTTGTTTTGCGAAGGTGGTATTGTGGAAAATATGTTTTTACTGATTCTCTCTGAATCTTGCAGATTCTGAGGTTCGAATCAGTAAAACATATTTTTTGGGTGCAGACCGGGGAGGGTGGATACATGGAAGGAGGAGAAAGGAGTAGCTGTTTGCCGCTGGTCGTGAATATTTGACTGTTCGTCGATGGTTACCCTGCTGTTGGTCTAATAGGGGTAAAATGGGTGAAACGTTTGTGGTTTGCGCACGTCTTATGTACAAAGAGAATTTAAAAAACTTAAAACATAAAGATATGAAAACCGCTATCAAAACCTTATTCGCAACAGCTTTAACAGCTATCGTTTTAACTTCATCTGCATTTACCACTTTTGCA